>JAQVRT010000065.1 GCA_028700905.1 Candidatus Iainarchaeum sp.
AAGTCAAAGTGCTCGTTTTTAGAAACAAGGGTGTCGAAATCATCCGGGCCCGGCATTGAGAGTATCTGCGCGAGGTCTTCTATCAGAAGGCTTTGCTCAAAGTACAGCTCCCCTTCTGCATAACCCATTTCCGGATAGAACCTTTTGCCGTCCTTCGTCCACAGGAGCACATATCTTCCGAAATCGTGGCTGCCCCATCTCAGTGATGCGATCTTTCCTCTCCCGTCGCTTACTATGTTGAAATAGTTGTAGGAACGCTGAGTCTCGGGAAGCGCCAGGTCCTGGGCGACATTGGGAGGAACTCTGTACCTTTTTCCCGACCTTGAATAATACCAGTGGGCGCCTTCCCTTTTTATCTCCCCGCCGAACGGAATAAGGGTGTTGTTGCGGTAGTTTGCGCTGATGTAATCCTTGACCGGAGCCAGTATGGAATATGTGCCGGTATCGGTCGGACCCGCTCTCATCGGGTCCCAGATGATCGGGCCGCCTTTTTCTATGTACATCGGTCTTCTCAGGTTGTTCTGCGGACCTGCAAGCATCCTCGTCTGCACTACGGGATCCCCGCTCACCGTTATCAATAGCCGGTTCCAGGAAGGGTAAGCAATTATCTTTGTTTCATTTTCCCTGAACAGTTTCCGGTATTTTAGAATATCACCCTGGGAGCTGACGGACATGTTAAAGAAAGGGACCTTTGCAAGGTCATGTTCCGGCTTTGCTCCGGAATAATCGCGGATATCCACCGGGATCTTTTTTGGCACCGTTTCGGTAAGAAGATATATATCCGAAGGCGTGAAATGCAGACATCCGTGGCTGTCGTACAGATATCCGAGATATTTCTCGAACATGACGGCCAGATTGGAGGAGTTGAGCAGCTCAATGCTTTCAAAGCGCTTTGCGGAATAAGAAGTCGACGAAAAGGCTGCAACTATTATCAGCGCCGCAGCAAGTATCTTGTTCTTCATGGGTTGACTGTATAATAGCTTTAATATCCGGTTAAGTTCAAGAGGCCTAGCCGAAAAGATATCAGCCTATAGCTTTTTTGATCAGTGTTTCGATCAGCCGGGGATTTGCCCTGCCTTTGGTCTCTTTCATCGCCTGGCCGATCAGGTGTTTTATGGCCGCTTCCTTGCCGCTCTTAAAGGCCTCGACGGACTGCGGATTTGCCGCGACCACTTTTTCTGCGATCTCTATCAGCGCGCTTTCGTCCGATATCTGCGACGCTCCCATGGATTCCACAAGCTCTTTGGCGGATCTGCCGGTCTTGATCATCTCCGCAAGGACCTTTTTTGCGCTGTTGCCGCTGAGGGCGCCGGTTTTTACCAGGCCGATCATTTCTGCCAGCAGTACGGGGGTTAGCTTTGTTTCTTTGAGCTCAGTATTATTTGCGTTTAGATAGGCAGGAATGTCGCCGATAAGCCAGTTGGCAGAAAGCTTGGGCTCGCTGCTAAGTTTTGCAGTTTCTTCAAAGAAGTCCGCTGTGTATCTGGATTCTATCAGGACGTTGATATCCTGGCCGGGTATGCCGTATTGGGAGACAAATCTCTTGAACTTTTCGATCGGCAGCTCGCCTGTCAGGCCCTTGACCTCTTCGATCATTTTTTCATCCACATAGAGAGGCAAAAGGTCGGGATCCGGAAAATACCTGTAATCGTGCGAACCTTCCTTGCTTCTCATCGGATGCACGCTGCTGGTAGCCTCGTCATATAATAGTGTCTGCTGGAATATCTTGCCGCCCTCGGATACAACTTCCTTTTGGCGGGTTTCTTCTTTTTCAAGCGCTTTTTGTACAGCTTTGAAAGAATTCATGTTCTTGAGCTCGGTCTTTACCCCCAGCTCCTTCGCTCCAGCCAGGCGGATGGAGATATTTGCGTCGCAGCGCATGCTTCCTTCCTCGAGCTTGGCATCGCAGACCTCCAGATATCTTAGTATGTGCGCCAGCTCTTCCATGAACACTCGGGCCTCTTCAGGGGTCCGGATATCAGGCTCGCTCACGATCTCCATAAGAGGCGTTCCTGTCCTGTTGAGGTCCACCAGAGAATAATCCGCGCCTTTTATTCCGGCACTTCCTTTGTGGACCAGTTTGCCGGCATCTTCTTCCAGATGCACCCTTGTTATCCCTATTTTTTTTATTTGTCCGCCCACCTCGATCTCAAGATATCCGTGCTCCGCAAGAGGCATCTCAAATTGCGATATTTGATAGTCTTTAGGCAGGTCCGGGTAAAAATAGTTCTTTCTAGCGAAAACGCTCTCGCTGTTTATCCTGCAATTGAGCGCAAGTGCGGTCTTTACTGCCAGCCGGATGGCTTTTTCATTTATCACCGGAAGCGATCCGGGCTGTCCGGTGCATACCGGGCAAATATTGGAATTCGGGTCGTTCCCGAACTTTGTCGAGCAAGTGCAGAACATCTTTGACTCTGTCTGGAGCTGCGCGTGGGTCTCAAGGCCAATTACTGTTTCGAAATTCATAATTTCATTTCCTATCATTGCCCGACGATAAATCGTCGGCTCCGATGGCCAGGAGCCGAACATTCATGTTCGGGCTCACAATTCCGGCTTCCTTTTGTTCCACTGAGTTTCCTGCTCGTAGGAAAATGCGGCCCTGAACAGAGTCTCCTCATCAAAAGCTTTGCCCATTATTTGAAGGCCTACCGGCAGATCATTGTCAAAACCGCACGGGATCGATATTGCGGGAATTCCGGCAAGGTTAATAGGGATCGTCGCTATATCGGACAGATACATTGAAAGCGGGTCGGATACTTTTTCTCCCACTTTAAAAGCCGAGGAAGGGGTTGTCGGGCTCAAAATGACGTCGAAATCCCTGAAAGTATCGTCAAAATCCTGTTTTATCAGTGTCCTGACCTTCTGGGCTTTGAGATAATACGCGTCATAATATCCGGAGCTCAAAGCATATGTTCCGATGATTATCCTTCTTTTGACTTCTGGGCCGAAGCCTTCTTTGCGCGTGTTGAGATACATATCCATAAGGTCGTTTTGTTTTTCGCTCCTATGGCCGTAATGGACGCCGTCGTATCTTGAAAGGTTTGACGAAGCTTCCGCCGGCGCGATTATGTAGTAAGTAGCAAGCGCGAACTTCAAAGAGGGGAGAGACACTTCTTTGAACGTCGCTCCCATTTTTTCAAATGCCTTTAACGCTTCAAGGACAGCTTTTTTAGTGTTCTCTTCTATCCCTTCGCCCATAAGTTCTTTCGGGATCGCTATTTTCAGTCCTTTTACGTCTTTAATAAGGGATTTTTTGTAATCCGGAGTTTTTACATCGGCAGAAGTCGAATCCCTGCGGTCATATTTTGCTATGACATTCATCAGCAGTGCCGCATCTGTCACGTCTTTTGTCAAAGGGCCGATCTGGTCAAGAGACGAGGCAAAAGCGATAAGCCCGTATCGTGAAACCCTGCCGTATGTAGGCTTAAGTCCGACAACCCCGCAGAAGGAAGCGGGTTGTCTTATCGATCCCCCGGTATCCGAACCCAAAGCCAAAGGCGCTTCGTCAGCCGCAACGGCGGCGGCAGACCCGCCTGAAGATCCGCCCGGGATTCTCTTTGTGTCCCACGGGTTTTTTGTTGTCTTAAAAGCCGAATTTTCGGTCGAAGATCCCATTGCGAATTCGTCAAGATTTGTCTTGCCGACAGGGATCATTCCCTCGCTTTGCAAAAGCTCTACTACCGTTGCGTTATATGGAGGGACAAAATTCTCAAGTATCTTTGATGAACAGGTGGTTTTGACCCCTTCGGTACAGATATTATCTTTTAGTGCAATGGGCATTCCGGAAAGTTCGCCTTTAAGGCCAGTGTCGTCCAGTTCTTTCGCTTTTTTTAGGGCGGCCTCTTTTGTGAGGCAGTTGAAGGCGCTTATTTTTCCTTCGACCGTGTCTATCCTGCTATAAACA
>JAQVRT010000066.1 GCA_028700905.1 Candidatus Iainarchaeum sp.
AAAGGAAAAATTATTTTCCTTCTTCAGCAACAATTTTTCTTGCAATCTGTGCATAAACTGGTCTTACAATAAAAACACCTATTGCAGTACCAATTAAAATAGTTACAGCAAAACCAACTAATTTTCCAAGACCAAGACTAAAGAAAATGATTGGGAACATTGTTGCAGCAGCAGTTGCAGCAGCAGCAAACATAATAAAGAAAGCTTTCTTAATTTTCTTTAAAAGACTTTCATGATGTTCATGCTCATCTTTTTTCTTGCCTCTTAAAAGTTCATCAATGATAATAATATTATCATCAACACCAGTTCCAATAGTTGCTAAAATACCAGCAACAGCAGCTAAGTCAAGTCTAAAACTCATAAGAGAAAGTATTCCTAAAAGAATTAAAATTTCACTTGAGGCTGTTAAGATAATTGGAGCAGCTAAACTAAATCTTTTATATCTTATAAATAAAACAACTGCAACTGTAAGAATTGCAAATAAACCAATAAGCAAAGATGTATTTAAAAATTGCTTTCCTAAAAATGAAGATATTGATTCTGTACTTATACTGTCAATTGCAATAGGAAGAGAACCTGATTCTAAAATTAATAATAAATCATCAAGTCTTGCTTGAGAAGCTTCTAATGATTCTGCATGTCCTGTAATATTAAGTTGAGAAAAAGTTTGAAATCTTGAAGATTCCATACTTGAAACATCCATATTTGCAATTCCAGGTGTTATTGAAATTACAGATTTTAAACCTGTAACACTCCAAATCCATGGAAGGTTTTCTTGTTTTTCAATAGAGATTACTTTAAAACCAAGTTCTTTTAAAGAATTTACATCGTTATTTGTTATTCCTGGAGAAACAATTACTTTAGAATAATTTTCTAAGTCTTTTGTTAAACTTGAAACATCTTCTGCAGATAAATTTCCATCAATAACATAATATGGAGAAGTTACTTGATCTAATAAATCTTCAATTGGAAAGAAAGAAGAATAAAGTCCAGGTATTACAGGAACTTCTTTTTCTTCTGTATAAGTTAAGTTATCAATTAATATTATACTATCTACTGGTCTGTCAACAAAGAAATATGTTTTTTCACATTCATATCTTTCATCTAAAGAACCAGAAGAAATTCCTGTAGGAGTACATTTATGGAAAGTCATTTCTGCAAATCTTTTTGCAGAATCAGGAGATAATAAAAACGGAAGAGACCATTGATAATCAACACCTTTTGAAACTTCAGAAATTCCATAACCTCTAGAAGGATCTTTATAGATTGATTTTATATCTTCACCTGAAAATAAAACATCACCATTTAAAACTGCTTCAAAATTACCTTGTTTTAAAATTGCGCTTCTTAAACTTGCAATTTCATCAGGATTAGATTCAGCAATCTGTATAGTTATATATTGACTTCCAGAAGGAGTTACTCTTGCATCTTTTGAACCAGACCAATCAAGTCTTCTACCTAAAATAGATGCAGCTTGTGCTAGTTCTTCAGAAGATACTGATTCTTCTAAAACTACTTGAAAAGCAGTTCCACCACTAAAGTCAACTCCAAATTTCAAACCATTAGTTAAAAGTAAAACTAAAGATATGATTATTAAAATAATCCAAAAAATAATTATTGGTTTTTTTATTAATGTTCTCATGGTTAATTCACATTTTTAAATTAATTTTTATGTTTCCTTTTTGCATATTTGATTAATGCAGGTGCATTGAAAAGCCATGTAGAAATTACATCACCCACAAGACCACACAATAATATTACAGAAATTTCTAAGATAATAAACATCTGTGCAAAATAAGAAATTATAAGCATTACAAGAATAGTTGCCATTGTTGTAAAAGTCATGGTAAGTCCAGTTACAATTGAAGAGTTTGCAGAATCAATTAGGTTTCTATTACCATCTTTTAAAATTCTTGTTGTTAAAAGAATATCTGTGTCAACAGAGTATCCAATAAGCATTAAGAGAGCAGGAATTGTGGTTAAGCTTAAAGGAATATTAAATAAAGCCATACCAGCAAGAGCTGCAAACACATCAAAAATAACAGCAAAAATAATTAATACTGATGGAACAATCTCTCTGAAAAATAAAAGAATAACAATTAATAATAATGAAAACGCTACAATTCCTACCTTTACAGAACTATTTACAAAATCTTTTCCTAAAGTTGGTGCGATTTCTCTTGTTTGTATTTTTGCATCTTCTGCTAAATCTAATTCAGATTTAACAAGATTTGTAACTTGATTATAAAAATTATTATTTGCAAGACTTATGTTTTCTGAAACTACAGAACTTAAGTCATCTTTATTTGTAATTTCTTGAATAGAAATTAAATCATTTTCTGTTAAAAAACCTCTTTCCTTTAAAGGAGTTAACAAAGCAATGGATTCTTGTTTTAAAGTATCTAAATCTTTTGTAAAATCTAATTTTGATCTTTCTGCTTTAGCAGTTTCAAGATCTTGTTGTAGAGAAAATTCAATTAAAAGTCCATATTCATTTATACTTTTAACTTCATTTACTTGTATTTGAGAAATATTATATTTTTCAACAAGAGCAGTTTCTAAAGAAGTGTAATCTTTTTCTTGAGGGTAGTGTACAATTATTTGATTTCCTCCTTTAAGATCAATACCTCTTTCAATACCTGGAAATATAAATGCCATTAAAATAAATATTATAAAAATAACTAAAGGTATAATTAGCATTTTAGAATAGTTTTTATTTGTAAAAAATTTCATATTAAATCATTCTCTTATTTTATAAGTTTTTGTTTTAAGAAATAAAATACTATAATTAGTATTAATATATATTATATGTTTAGAAAAGTATATAAAGATTAAGTAAAACCTTTTTTAGATAATATTTTTAAAAAAAATCATTAAGAATTAATTCTAACAATTACAACACCATCTGCACCATCATAACCTTTAGTTCCACTACTTGAAGCTTTACCATCTCCGCCTTTACCAGAATTTACTGGAGAACTAGAACCTCCAGATTCTCTTGAATCTCCACCTTTAGAATAAATAATAGCTAATCCAGATATAGAATTTGAAATTCCTGCACCACCAACACCATATCCAGGAGGAGAAGCATAACATGAACCTGCACCACCAGCTCCAGTACCCCCTTTATTTTGAGGAGGACAAGTATAACTAAATTGATTTGAAGCCCCTCCTGCACCACCAGATTTACTTAAAGCTCCAAAAGATGATGCTCCGCCAGCTTTACCACTTGTTGCGTATTCCCCTTTTAATCCTCCTGCACCCACAATTACATTTGTTGTTCCTGAAGATATAGAATAACTATTAGAATAATAGTATTGACCACCTGCACCACCACTACCATTATATCCACCACCACCTCCACCTCCACCAACAACTAAAAGTTCAGCAGTTAATGGGATGTTAGAGGTAAATGATCCATTTGAAGTAAATTTATGAATTCTATAACCTGTACCATTAGTTATGGTTCCACCAGTAGTAATTATTTTAGTTAATCTCAAAGTATAAGTTTTAGAATACTTATCAACATCACTAACTTCTATGGTAATTGTTTTTTCAGTACCATCACTTAAATCAATAGGACTTGATTGAGAACCTGAGGAAACAGTAGAACCATTTACTTTAATTATTCCTGTACCAGTAGGTGTTACAGTTACTGTATTAGAACTATTTAAAATTAATAAATCATTATAATCATAAGTACTACCAGAAAAAGAATAACCTGAGACACTATCACTAAAAACTAAATTAGTTAAATCATCAACATACACAATAACAATCACAGAATTAACTTGAGAAATTGAAAC
>JAQVRT010000011.1 GCA_028700905.1 Candidatus Iainarchaeum sp.
ACAAAACACATGATTACTTTAGCAAAAACATTTTCAAAAACTAAAATGGCTTTAATCTTTTATATTCCAACAAAAGAAAAAACTTTTCAATTAGGGGGCGGAGATTTAGTTATTCCTTTAGTTGTAGCTTCTTCTTTTTATTTCTTTTTAATTTCTAAACTAACATTATTTTGTTCTCTTCTTTATGTTTCTTTAGTTTTACTTTCTTCTCTTTTAGGTTTATTTTTAACATTTTATCTTTTAAAAAAATATAAGTTCAAGGCAATGCCTGCTCTTCCTTTGCAAGCTTTGTTTATGATTATTGTTATGGTTGTTTTAATTAGTTTTTAATTATATTTTATTTTCTTTTTAGGGTTTGCAATTTTTAAGTTTTTAAAAACTTCTTTTGCATTTTCATTTCCTTGAAGATATGTTTCTAGAGAAATATCTTGTGTTATACCTCTTTTTGATAAAAGTGTTATAAAATCACCAATATACATTTCTGCAAATTTAGCTGCAGATGAAAGGGTGTATTTTTCTTCAACAAAAAGTTTTATTGCAAGTTCTTTTTTTATTTCTAGCATTCCTTTTTTTATAGATTGTCTATATATTATTGATTTATCTATGTTTTCTATATTTGAAATATCAATGATCTTTTTTTCGATTTCTTCTTCTATTCTTAAGCTTATTAATTTTGATTTCATTTTTTCACCTATTAAATATTTTATAATATTTTTCAATTATTTCTTTTTTAAAAAACCCATTCTTAATTAATATATTAAAAGAGTTTATTGTTTGCTCTTTATTAATTATTTTTAAGTCAAATAACATTTTCAAAATAGCTAATATTGGTAAATATTTTATATTTAATAAAATACATACATTTATTCCTTTTTTATCATCAATTAAAATAGGATAATTTTTTTGTTTTGCAAGTGCAATTGCATGTAGTTCTCCTTCTCCTAATTTTGAAATATATTTTATATTTTCTATATTTGTTTTATTTGGATTTTCTATAATTATTTTATTTTCAAAAACTAATTTTTCTATAATAAACGCATCTTTTTTATTTTTGATTTTTCCTTTTAATATTTCTTGATAAACTACTTCAGGTATAATGATTTTAGTTAAAGGTAATAGATAATTATGCAGATTTGATCTAACTAATAAAATCAAACTTGATGAGTCTCCCACAACATATATTTTCATATGTATATTTTACTCAATCTTTTTTTAAATGTATTGCTTTTTATGTTTTTGTATTACTAATATATTTTTATAGATTTTTCAAAAAAACCAGTAGATTTATTTGATCCTATGACTTATGGTGAATCATACGCTCCTTTTGCTAAGAAAATTGAAGAAATTGAGAAAAAATAATTTTTCATCTATATTTTTTTTAAAAGATTAATTTATAAACTGTTTATTTCATAAATATGTATTAAATGTGTTTAATCATATTTAAATATGAATTGTGATATTATGTATGAAGGATATACTGTGGTTGGCCAAAGAGGTCAAATAACTATCCCTAAGGATATAAGAGATAAAATAAATCTTAAAGAAAAAGATAAGTTATTAGTAAGGTTAAAAGAAAATAACTTAATTGTAGAAAAAATAAAAACCAAGAAAGATATAGAAAATTTAATGGTTGAAGGTTATAAAGCCTTAGCTAAAATAAATCAAGAAACTTTAAATGATTTTAAACATGTTGACGATGAGTCTGAATCTTTAATTGGTGATTATTAATGGATATTAAAAAAGGAGAAATCTATCTAATTAATTTAGATCCTGTAATTGATTCTGAGCAAGGAAAAACTAGACCTTGCTTAATCATACAAAATAATATTGGTAATAAATATTCTCAAAATACAATTATTGCCTCTATAACTTCAAAGATAGATAAAGAATATCCCTTTCTAGTTAAAATAGATAAGGGGGTAGCTAATCTCCCAAAAGATAGTTTTGTGCAGTTAGATCAGATTAGAACTATTTCTGTTAAAAGAATTATTAAAAAAATAGGTTCTTTGCCAAAGGATATTATGCTAAAAATAAATGTTGCTTTAAAAAATAGTTTAGATTTATAGCTATTTCTTACTTTTTAAACCTCTTTCTACTTAATAATATTTATAAACACTTCTAAACATATATTATATTATGGTAAACAATGAAAAAGTAAAAGATAATTCTTTAGATTATAATTCTTTATTAGATAGACTTTACATGTCTCTTCCAACAAAAACATTAGAAGACACAAGGTTTGAACTTCCTACAGTTGACTCTATAGTCCAAGGTAAACAAACTATTTGGAAGAACTTTTCAAAATGTGCAAAAGATTTAAAAAGAGAAGAATTACAAATGTATAAGTTTGTAATGAAAGAAATCTCTACATCTTCAACTATTGTTAATGGTACTTTAGTATTAAACGGTATTTTTAATAATCAAAAAATGAATCAAATTTTAGAAAAATATTTGAAATTTTTTGTGCTTTGTTCTGCATGTAAAAAACCAGATACAGAGATTGTAGTTCAAAATAATGTTAAGATATTAAAATGTACAGCTTGTGGAGCAATAAGCCCATTACCTAAGTTATAAATCTTAAGTTTTTAAAATAAAGGTACTTTTTATGATTGGTAAAATACATGATGTGAGTGGAAATAAAATTTTTGCATCTTGTGATAAATCTTTAGTTGGGAAAACAATTATTACAGAGGATTTTGAAATTTATTTTTCTGAATCTTTTTATGGTGATAGATTACTTTCTAAAGAAGAAATTTTAAAGTATATTGATGGTTGTCATTCTGCAAATATTTTTGGAGAAAAAATCTGCAATTTACTTTTAGAGGAAAAAATAATTGTTAAAGAATCAATTATTTATATTGAAAAAATTCCTCATGTTCAAATTTATAAAGTTTAGAGAGAAAGGAGTTGATTAATTTTTGGAACCAAATACTGATAATACAAATATTAGATTAAAAACACCAAATAAAAAAGAACTTGAAATGTTTGGTGTGGTTACTCAATTAATGGGTGTTAATAATATTTCTATAATGTGTGAAGACGGAAAAGAAAGGATTTGTAGAATCCCTGGTAAAATGTTTAAACACATCTGGATTAAACAAGGAGATTTAGTAATTGTAAAATTATGGGATTTCCAACCTACAAAAGGAGATGTTGTTTGGAGATATTTAGGTTTCCAAGTAAATGCTCTTGAAAAACGTGGGCTTTTAAATGAAATGAATAAACACGCACAAAGTTCTACTGGAAATAGAACTAAATACTAAGGATGTCTTTTAAGATGATTGAAAAAAGAAAAGTTGAAGGTTATGTGTTTGATAATAGAACACATGAAGCTATTTTTAAACTTTCAAAGAACGGTATAATGGATACTATAGATTCTCCAATATCAAGTGGAAAAGAAGCTATAACTTTTCTTGGTTATCTAAATGATACTCCTCTTGCTTTAAAGATATATAAAGTAGAAACTTCTGATTTTAAAAACATGGATAAATACATTATTGGAGATCACAGATTTAAAAGAATCTCTAAAGATAAAAGAGAGTTATTTTTAATCTGGGCTTCAAAAGAATATAAAAATCTAACTTTGGCTTTAAGAAATAATGTTAAGGTTCCAATTGTTATTGCAAAAGAAAAAAATATAATTGTTATGTCTTTTTTAGGTTCAAAAGACGGTATTCCTTTTCCTAAACTTTCAGAGGTGAAATTTTCTTTTGATGTGGTATATCCACAGATAATTGAAAACTATGCAAAAATGTTATATGGTGCAAAGATTGTTCATGCAGATTTTTCTGCATTTAATATTTTAATAAATCCAGAAACAGAAGAAATTACAATTATTGATATGGGTCAAGCTGTAGTTTATAGTCATCCTTTATCTAAAGATTTTTTAAAAAGAGATATAATTTCTATTACTGATTTTTTAAATAAAAAATTTAAAAATAAAAATATTACTTATGAATCTTTTTTAGAAGATTTAAAAATTAAAAAAGAAGAGCTTTATGGAAGAAATAATTAGAGTTGGTCATAACAGACTTCCTGTCTTAATTGGACCAAATGGAACTGTTAAAAAACAGATTGAAAAGAAAACAAAAACAAAGATAGATATTGATTCTCATTTAGGAGAAGTTACAATTTCTTCTGATCAATCTTTTTTTGAAGTGCATACTGCAAAGAATATTATTTCTGCAATTGGAAGAGGGTTTTCTCCAGAGAATGCTTTTAATCTTTTAAAAGATGATTTTGTACTTGAAATAATTCCTCTTGAAGATTTTGTTAAAAACTCAAGACATAGACATACTCAAATAAAGGGAAGAGTTATTGGTAGAGAAGGAAGAATTAAAAAATTAATTGAAAGTAAATTTTCTTCAATTATTTCTGTTTATGGAAAAACAGTTTCAATAATTGCATCTGAAGATAATATTAAAGATGCAAGAGATGCTGTTGAAAAAATACTTGCTGGTGCTAAACATTCAACTGTAATTAAAGCAATCAAAAGAAGTTCTCTTCTTGAAGGTTATAAAGAAGTTAAAGAAGAAGAAAAAATTGATGATATTGATTTTTCTTAAAAATAAGAAATATTTATGGATGCTCTAGATTTTATAAATAGTTTAGAAAAAATATTAATTTCTGAAAAAAATAAAAGTTTAAAACTTTTTAAAAAACAAAAATCAGATAATCATAGAATTCCTATTTTTCATTTTCATACTCTTGATTATCCTAAATTATCTTCTTACTTAAATAATTTTTCTTCAAAAGAACTTAATAGTATTTTAAATGTTTATAAAACTCTTTCTTTTAATCAAAAAAATTTATTTTTACTTGCAATTGATAACAATAGTTATAATTATAAATTTTCTAAAAAAATTAATTCCTTTAATTCTCTTGAAAGAGAGCTTTGGAGGATTAAAAAAGGAATTATTCCTAAGGGGTTAATTTTTCATACTGGTTATGCAACTTGTGACGAAACTATATTTGGTTTTATTAGAGCTTTTAAACAAGATTCTGTTTTTTCAACAAAAATAAATATTGATGGAGAAAATAGAAGAGTTTTTATAAAAACTTTTGTTGGACTTTCTAAAAATCCTTCAGAAAATTTAGGTTTTTCTCCTTTGATTTTAGATCCTAAGAGTTTTAAAATATATAATCTTGCAGGCATTTCAAATGTTTTTTCTCTAAAAGACACTTCTAAAATAAAGCTTAGTAGTAGAAGAGATTCTATTCTTTCTTTAAGAACAGATCCTAAATCTAAAAATTTAGTTCCTGCTTTAAAAGAAGAAATGAAAAATTATCTTTCAAGATTTAAAGAAAGGACTTCTTTTAAAGAAAGACATAAAGAACCATTTATTTTAAAAGAAATTAAAAAAGAATCTTTAAAAGAAAAAAAGAATCTTTTTTCAAGAATTAAGAAAAAGTTTGTAAGAAAATAAATCATTCTTTTAAAAGAATGATTATTCTTTTAAAAAAACAATCATTTTTTAAATAAAATGGTTCTATTATACTTATGCTTAAAGAATGGTCTCAATATACTGGTTTTAAAGTTCTCTCTTATTTTATAGAAAATCCAAATACAAAGATTCATTTAAATGAACTTGCTAGAAAATTAAATGTAAGTGCAAGTAGTGTTTTAAAATACTGTAATAGTTATGTTAAAGATACTGTTCTTTTTAAAGAGAAAAAATCAAATTCTGTTTTTTTTAGTCTTAATAATGATAATGTTTTTGTAAAATCTTTTAAAAAATCATATTTTATTGGAAGTATATTAAATTCTTCTTCTTTTTCTAAATTTATTGAAGAAAATAAATCTAGTTTAGTTTCATTAATCCTTTATGGTGGATATTCTTCTGGTAATTATTCAGAAAATAGCGATGTTGATATATTAATAATTTATAATTCTGATAAGATAAATTATAATTCAATTTTAAATCTTGAAAATGTTTTTAAAAAAGAGATTAATATAACAAAGTTATCTTTAAATCAATGGGTTAAAAAATTAAATCAAAAGGATGAATTTATAACTTCTATTTTAAATAATCATGTTTGTTTGTGGGGTGCTAATATTAATGACTCTTGAAGAATGTTTAGAAAAAAAATTAATTAAAAAAGACAATAATACTTTTGAAAGAATTAATGGTTCACTTAAAGTTTCAAGACATTTTTTAGAAAGAGCAGAAGGGAGTTTTAATATAGATTATTATGATACTTCTTATTTAATGTCTAATAATAGTTTATTTCATTCAGCAAGAGCTTTATTGTTTAATAAAGGATATACAGAAAGAAGCCATTATTGTTTAATAAAGGATATACAGAAAGAAGCCATTATTGTTTAATTACTTTTTTAAAAGAAGAATATAGTAAATATCCTCAAGTTTTAAAATATTTAAATCTATTAAACATGTATAGATCTTTTAGAGAATCAATTTAATATTCTGGAGATTTATGTTCTAAAGAAGATTCTTTAGGAATTAAAAAAAGTGCTTATGAATTTTTATCAATTGTTGAAGATATTTTAAAATGATTGTTCTCTTTAAAAAAAACAATCATTTTTCTTCTAAACCTAATTTTAAAATATCTAAATAACCAGTAATCTCATTTTCCATAATTGGGTTTGCACTTGTGATTACTATTTTTTGTTTATAAAGTGGAGCATCAAGAACAATACTTTCATATTCTCCTCCTTCTCCTGCAACATTAATGCCTTTCTTTTTATTAATTATCTTTAAGTTAATGACGTCTTCTTTAGTTAAAACTTTTCCAAGCCAATTTTCTGAAAGTCCTTGTCCTGCAATCTTTACAATCATTACTTTGAAATTATCATCAATAAGTTCTTTTAAAACACCTTCTTGTGTTTTGTTCCAAAGAGGAGAAAACATTCTTAAACCAAGTTCATTACAAACATCTTGTATTCTTTCTCTTTGATAATTACTTTTTATAGCTCCAGTAATTATTCCTTGAAGAGAATATTTTTCTTTTGCTTTAAAGAGTAATCTTTTAAGGTCTTTAAGTTCTTCTTCTTTAATTCCTTTTGTTTTTTGAAAAACAAAAGGCACTTCTAATGCTTGAGACTGAAGAGAAAGTATTTTTTCATCAATTTTTTGAAACATATAAGAATCTGGGTTTTCAGTGACCATTGTCATTAAGCATGCAATCTTATAATTTTGTCTTGCCATAATGTGATATGCAAGGTTTGAATCTTTTCCACCTGAGAAAAGACATCCTAAAGTAAGGTTTTCTTTTTTTGAAAGTTTTTTTAAAAATTCACCTTTTTGTTTAACATTATTTTCTTTTGCTATTTTTTCAATCATTTTATCAAATCCACTTCCGTATTGTGCTGCTGTTTTTTTCCTCTTGTAATCTTCTTTTAAAAGACCAATTTCTTTTCCAATCTCTCTTAAGATTACTTTATTTTCTTCATTATTAATTTTTTGTTTGTCTGTAAGATTAAAAGATTCTTCAATAACTTCTTTATCAAGATATGGAAATCTTGCTTCTATGTTATTATTTGTACAAACCACATCTTCTCTATAAAGATCATTTTCATGCATTTGGTATAAAAGGTTTAAAGTATCTTTTAAAAGATTTGTTGATTCTTTAAATCTTGAATATCCTGCAAATATTTCATCAGAACCTAGTCCTGAAAGAATAACTTTACAACCATCTTTTCTTGCTTTTTTTGAAGCAAAGTATATAGGTAAGGACACACCAATTTTTATAGGGTTTGATGACTCTACTCTCTCTATAAGTAAAGGTAATGTTTTTTCAATTTCTGTTTTAGAAATTTTTATTTTTTCAATAGAAAAACCATATTCTTTTTCTGTTCTTAAAACATTTGAAAGATCTTTAGGGTTTAAAACATCTTGAGAATATGCAAAATACCCTTTAAAAGGAATTTTATTATCTTTTAATATTTTTGCAATAACTAAAGAATCTATTCCTGAACTATATAAAAGAGCAATTTTTTGTTTTCCAGAAGCTCTTTTTAAAATTGCATTTTTTAGTTTTTCATATACTTTCTCTTTTGTTGTTTTTCTATTTTCTATTTTAAAGAATGGTATTTGTTTAAAACTAATTTTATTTTTTAAAACATTATAAGAAAGTTCTTTTCTAGGATCTAGAAATTCAATTTTTTTAAAACCTGCATTTTCTAAAACTTTTTTTTCTGAAGCAAACCCAAATGATTTTTCTTCTATTGAATACCATAAAGGCTTTATCCCTAATATATCTCTTCTTAAATAAATTTCTCTACCATCATAATAACATATAGCATAAGGTCCATTAATTTCAGTAAATATTTTTTTTCCAATCTTTATTATTGCTTTAAGTAAAAAATCAGAATCATTTTTTGAATCTATTTTGTATTTAGAAGAAAGTTCTTTGTAATTATATATTTCACAATTAGATAAAAGTACTTTTTTATCAATAATAATAGGTTGTGAAACATTTCCTGTTATAGAAAGTAAGTTGTGTCCAAAAACCACATCGTCAGGGATGTTTTTATGTTCTATTTCTTTAATCTCTTTAAAATAACTACACTTATCATTACAAAAAACTCCATATCCATCAAGACCTCTTTTTTCTAAAGTTTTAAAAGCAGAGATTATTTCTTTTTTAGTTTCTTTAAGGTTTACAAAACCAATTATTGAGCACATAGTTTTTTTGTAATTTAAAGGTTAGGTATAAATACTTATTGATACAAATATTCTTTAATACTTTTTATTTTGAAAAGTTTAGAAAGATTTAAGATAACCTTTTTAAATCTTTTTAAGTATATTATATATATAAATATATTTTAGTGATACTTTATGAGTAATGAAAAAACAACAAAACAAGAAACTCAAGTTTCAAAAGATGGAATAGATGCTAATGTTTTATTCTCTGAATTTAAAGAACATTCAGTTGCTGACTTTTTTAAAAAAAACAGACAAATGTTAGGACTTTATGGAAAACAAAGAACTTTAACAACAATTATTCACGAACTTGTTACAAATTCTTTAGATGCTTGTGAAGAAGCAGGTATCTTACCTGAGATTGAAGTTAAGATTTCAGAGATTGGAGAAGAATACTATGAAATATCTGTAATGGATAATGGTCCTGGTATTCCAGAAAACAAAATTGGTTCTGCTTTAGGAAAACTTCTTGCTGGAACTAAATTTCATAGGTTAGTTCAGACAAGAGGACAACAAGGAATTGGTGTTTCAGGAATTATTTTATTTTCTCAAATTACAACTGGAAAACCAACAAAAGTTATTTCTGGAACTTCAAAGGAAAGAGCTGTTTCTTTAGAAATAACAATTGATTCAAAAACTAATTCTCCAAAAATGACAAATAAAGTATATTTAGAAAAAAAATTTAGAGGTACTGGAATAAAAGCTAAATTTAAAGAAATCCAGTATAAGAAAGGACAAGGTTCTGTTGATGAATATTTAAGAAGAACTGCTATTGCAAATCCTCATGCAACTATAGTTTTCCAAGATCCTTTCCAAGAAGTTACAAAATATGAAAGAATAGTTAAAACTTTACCAAAGATACCAAAACAAGTAAAACCTCACCCTAGAGGAGTTACTGTTGATGAATTATTATCTCTTGCAAGATATACTTCTGCAAGAAAAATATCTTCTTATCTTATGTTAACTTTTGATAGATTTGGTCAAACTGCAGTTGATTCAATTGCAAAAATGATTCATTTTGATATTAATAAAGATCCAAGAAAAATAACTTGGGAAGAAGCAGAAGAAATTGTTTCTGCTATCAAGAAAACTAAATTTATTGCACCAAATACAAATAACTTAGTTCCAATTGGTGAAAATTTTATTGAAAAGTCTTTACAAACAATTGTTGAGCCTGAATTTTGCTTTGTGTATACAAGAAAGCCTTCTGTTTACAAAGGAGGATATGCTTTCCAAGTTGAAGTTGCTGTTGCTTTTGGAGGTAATGCAGGACGTCTTGTAAGTGTTTCTTCTCCTAAGGCAAAAAACAGAAAAGATTCTCTTGATGATCAAGAAGATACTAAAGAAGTTAGAGTTTCTGAAATAATAAGATATGCAAATAAATCTCCTCTTTTATTTGATGCAGGAGGTTGTGCAATTACAAAAACTGTTCAATCTATTGATTGGAAAAGATATGGAATTCATAATTTTGAATCTGCTCCAGTAACTGTTTTTGTAAATTTAATTTCTGTGCATATCCCTTACACTTCAGCTGGTAAATCTGCAATTGCTGATGAAGAAGAAATTTTAGTTGAAACAAAGCTTGCTTTAATGGATGTTTCAAGAAGACTTGGAAGATATATTATTGATAAAAAGAAAGAAGCTGAAAAATTAGAAAAAAGAAAAGTCTTTGCAAAATATGCTCCTGAAATTGTTCAAGCCCTTTCAAGAATAACAGGTGCTGATGCTACTAAACTTCAAAAGAATTTAGATAAAATGGTTCTTGAAAAATTAAAAATGGAAGATTTAGAAGATCAAAAGCAAAAAGCAAAAGATGACAAGATAGAAGAAGAAATTGAAGAAGAAGAAGAAATTGAAGAATGATTCTTTTTTTAAAAAAATAAAACTTTATAAAAATGTGATTAAGATATGGCAAACCAAAAACCAAAAAAACAAGAACTTGAAAAGCACGAAGTTGAGGGTGCAAAAGAAATCGGTAAAAGAGTGTATGAAATTGCAGAAAATATTGTTCATCAAATAGAACATGAACATACTCCAACTTTTTCAACAAAGGTAAGAGGACTTTCAAATGTTTATTTTGATCAAGATAAAGGTTTTATACAACTTGGAGATAAAACTGTTACAAGGCCTTTCTTAAATCTTGGTGCTGCAAGAAAATTTATGCAAACTGTTTTAGTCACAGAAAAATGTAATGAATATTTAAAACATTCAAAAACAGCATCAATCAGAGAAATTTATTATGAGCTTAAGCACACTGTTGCAAAAACTAATGAAAATACTTTTGATGGTCAAGAAGAATCTAATGATGTAATTGTTGATATTGAACATTCTGTTTCAACAATTAGAGAAAAATTAGGACTTCAAGCTGATCCTAAAGGTTCACTTTATGGTGACATTACTTTAATTGATAGAAAACACAACAATGATGAGTTTAGTTGTAAAAACCTTGGAAGAGGTGGATGGTCTATCATGTCCAGAATTGAGCCTGATGAAATTGAAATTAAAGAAGTTAATGCTGATTTTGTTTTAGTTGTAGAGACATCTGCGATGTATGGTAGATTAATTGAAGAAAATTATCCTAAAAAACATAACGCTATATTAATTGGAACTTCAGGTCAAGCAGCAAGAGGTGCAAGAAGACTTGTTCACCGTTTAAGATATGAGTTTAATCTTCCAATTGTTGTTTTCACTGATGGGGATCCTTATGGTTGGTATATTTATTCTGTAATTAAGAGTGGTTCTATGGCTCTTGCAGCTCACTCTAAGTTTTTAGCAGTTCCTGATGCAAAGTATGTTGGTATGACTTTAACAGATGTTGAAGAATACGGTCTTCAAGCAGTAACTGAAAAAATGAAAGATGGGGATGTTAAGAGAGCAAAAGAGCTTATGTCTTATGATTGGTTTAAATCTCCTGCTTGGCAAAAAGAACTAAAGCTTGCAATTGATAAAAAGATCAGAATAGAGCAGCAGGCTCTTGCAAACAAATCTTTAGATTTTGTTGCTAAAAAGTATTTGCCAGAAAAAATAGATAATGAGATTTTCTTATAGATTTTTTTAAAAAAGAAAAAAAATGATTATGGATAGAGATTTGCTTAAAAGAGCTTTATTTATTTTAAGTGTTTCTTCCATTGTTACTTTTTCTACTCTTAAGATTGATCAAAATAAAAAAAGAGAAACTGTAAAAAAATATCTCTTTGAAAACCAAGCTAATTTTTTAACAAAAAATATCAATTAACAAAAGAAGATAGTGCTTTTGTTGTTAAAGAAATTTCATCTATTTTAAAAAATCCAGATGTTTTATTTAATGCTAAAAGTTTTATTGAGCATATTGATTATTATAGAGCAGGAACTTTAACTAAAAAATCATGTTATCCTGCTTTTAATAGATTTTATGAAGCTTTTACAAATTCTTTGTCAAACCAGAAATTAGATTCTCTTTATCCTGTTTTAGAAAAATATTCTGCTTTTAAAAACTTAGAAAAAAATAAAAAAGCATCAAATATTGTTTTTAAAAGTAAATTTAGAGATTATTTTTTTGAAAAATATATAGAAGTTAAAAAACCTAAACCTAAATTAAATCCTTTTAATACAAAAAGTCCTAAAAATTATTTTACAAAAGAAGTTTCTAAAAAGAAACCTATTGTTAGAAAAAAGATAATTTAAAAACATATAAATATCTTTTCATCTACTCTTTTATCTATATATAAAATGAAAAATAAGATTATTTATGAGTGATGAAAAAAAATATTACCCTTCAAAAGATTTTCAAGAAAAAGCATATATTAAATCAATGGAAGAATATCAAAAGATATATGATGCTTCTATAAAAGATCCAGAAAGCTTCTGGGCAGATGCTGCAAAAGACATAGTGTGGTTTAAACCATATTCTTCTGTCTTTCAGTGGGAAGATAAAGAAAAATATCTTTACTCTTGGTTTAAGAACGGAAAATTAAATGTTTCTTACAACTGCTTAGATAGACATTTAGAAAAAAATGCAGACAAAATAGCTTTAATCTTTCAAGGGGAAGAAGAAAGTAATGTAAAAAAATACACTTACAGAGAGCTGCACTTAGAAGTTTCAAGATTTGCAAATGTTTTAAAGAAGCATGGTATAAAGAAAGGAGATAGAGTTTCTATCTATATGCCAATGATACCTGAATTTCTAATTTCTCTTTTAGCATGTGCAAGAATAGGTGCAATTCATTCTGTTGTTTTTGCAGGATACAGCACACAAACAACAAAAGAAAGAATTGAGTTTGCAAAATCAAAAATGCTTATAACAGCTGATGGTTCTCTAAGAGCTGGAAAGAAAATAAACTTTAAGGAAGAAGTTGATAAAGCAATTACTGATATAAATGATATTGAAAGTATATTAATTGTTAGAAATATAGATATTCCTTTAACTTTAAAAGAAAATGAGTATATTTATCAAGAAGAAATTAAAGCTCCAGATATCTTGGACACTTGCGCGCCAGAGGAAATGGATTCTGAAGATCCTTTATTTATTTTATTTAATTCAGGAACTGTTGAAAAACCAAAAGGTACACTTCACACAAATGCTGGTTATTTGGTATACACAAAGGAGACTTTTAAATATATTTTTAATTATCATAAAGATGATGTTTATTGGTGTACAGCAGACATAGGCTGGATTACAGGGCACTCATACTTAGTTTATGGTCCTCTTGCAAATGCTGCAACAGTTTTAATGTATGAAGGAATTCCAACCTTTCCAGATAATGAAACATACTGGAGAATTATTGAAAAACATAAAGTAAATATTTTTTATACAGCTCCAACAGTTATAAGATCTTTAATGAGATATGGAACTGATCCGGTAGAAAAACATGATCTTTCATCCTTAAAACTTTTAGGGTCAGTTGGTGAGCCTATAAATCCTGAAGCATGGGTTTGGTATTATGAAAACATTGGTAAAAGTAATTGTCCAATAGTTGATACTTGGTGGCAAACAGAGTCTGGTGGATTTTTAATAGCACCATTTCCAGGAGCCTTTCCTCTAAAACCAGGCTTTGCAACAAAACCTTTTTTTGGTATTGATGCTGATGTCTTAAGAGAGGATGGTTCTAAAGCTGATGTTAATGAACCAGGTTCTGTGGTTATTAAAAAACCATGGCCAGGAATGATGAGAACAATTTATGGAGAACATCAAAAATATTTAGACATCTATATTTCAAAATATCCTGGTTATTATTTCTGTGGAGATAGAGGAAAAATAGATGAAGATGGTTATTTTTTCATAATTGGAAGAATGGATGATGTGATTAAAGTTTCAGGACATCGTTTAGGTTCTGCAGAAGTTGAATCTGCTTTAGTTTCAAATAAAAATGTTGGTGAAGCAGCAGTTGTTCCTTTCCCTCATGAAATAAAAGGACAAGCTCTTTATGCTTTTATTATTTTAAGAGCAGGAATAAAACCTTCTGATGATTTAGTAAAAGAATTAAGAGAGCATGTTGCAAAGGAAATAGGTCCAATTGCAAAACCTGATAAAATACAGTTTGTAGAAGCTCTTCCAAAGACAAGTAGTGGTAAGATCATAAGAAGGATCTTAAGAGCAATTGCTTATGACTCTGAAGATTATGGAGACCTTTCAACACTTTACAATCCAGAGGTTATTGAAAAAATTAAATCTAAAAAGATTTAATTCTTTTTTTAAAATGATTTATAATAGTGGTTATAATAACCACCATTATATTTTTATTTTAAAGGAAAAGCTTCTTCCATTTTTAGAAGTTCTTTAAAATCATCATCTATTTCTTGTTGTATCTTTTTAATTTCATTTTTATCTTTTAAAACTTCTTTAAACTTAGTTTGCATTTTTAAAAATTCTTCAATTGGTTTTTTGTTTGTAGGCTTATAGTTTATTTTATATTTTCCATCTTCAACTTCATAAAGTGGCCAAAAATTAGTTTCTGTTGCAAGCTTTGAAATATCAATTGTTAAGTCTTCAGGAGCCTTCATGTTTGTAGGGCATGCTGCATAAACAATGATTACAGCTGGTCCTTTCTTTTCAAAAGCTTTTCTAAACTTTTCATGCATATCTAAAAGATTTCCTGGGTTTGCAGTTGCAACATATGGTATTTTATGAGCAATAGCTATCTTTGCAAGATCTTTTTGAAATTCTTTTTTCTCTCCTGGAGTTGTTGTTGTTTGTGCTCCATAAGGTGTTGCAGAGGATCTTTGTGCTCCTGTGTTATGAACAACAATTCCATCTGCAATAAAGTTGTGTTCTCCATCAACTCTTAAATCTAATGTTTGTTCAATTCCTCTAGGGATAATATTTTTTATTTTTCTTGTTTCAAAATAT
>JAQVRT010000067.1 GCA_028700905.1 Candidatus Iainarchaeum sp.
AATGTCTACAGCCGGACGCACTAGGCCGCTATGCTAAGGAGGGACTATTTACTATATATTATATTAGCAAAACATATTTAAATAAAACTATTTTAAGATAGCCTTCTTTAATTGCTTCTTTCTTGCTGGAAACAATATTTTATAATAACCAACAACATCTTCTTCCATAATCTTATTATGTAATAAATATTTATTTAAAGAATAGGACTTTAAGACATCTAAAAGTTCTTTATCTTTTTTATATTCATCCTTTAAAATATTTTTTTCAATAACTTTTAAGAAAGATACAGAAGATATTTCTTTTATAAAAGAAGTTACATCTTTTGTAAATAATTTTTCAATTTCTAAGTTAAAAGTATTAGTATCAACTATTTTTTCAAGAAGTCTATTTATCTGTAAGTTTGTTGTAACTTCTACAGATACTAAAAATTCTAAAACATCCATTTCCTTAACACCAGGAATCACTTTCATTTTTTTAACAGCCTTGTACTCTTTTGTACTTGATATAAAATTAATTGATTCATTCATAAATATTCACATTTTATGTATTGATGGAAATATTTCTTTTTTTGAAAAATACTTTTCTAAAAGATAAACTTTACATGAATTATATAAAGCTTTCTTTTGATCTTTTTTATAATCTTCTAAGATTTCATTAATTTTCTTTTTAAATTTTTTTGAATTAAGTTCTTTTAAAAAATCATCTTCATTTAGAGTAAATAAATCTTGATTTTCTTTTTCTAATTTTTTAACATCTATTGCTTTTTCTAAAAGTAAAGTAACTTCTTTGTTTATTGGTCCTTGAATAGATAAATAATATTTTAAAACATCTAGATCACTGATCTTAGATGTTAATACAATTTTTTTATCTTGTTTAAAATCTTTTAAATTTGAAGTAAATTGAATATAGTCTTCCATAATAATCATCACATATATATAATTTGTAAATATTAATAGTAGATAAAGAATATAAACCTTTGTTGTTTTCTTTTAAAAAACTATTTTCTAAAACATTTAGTACATCTTGCTTGGTAACTATCAGTTCCACCTAAAACAACAGTTTCTTTAGATTCTCCTAAACGATATGTTTTAGTTGCAGTTTCTCCACAATGATTACAAACAGCATCTAAATGTATTAAAAAATCAGAAAGTGCCATTAATGTTCCAATATGTTCTTTTTTATCTTTAAAAGGAAAAGGTTTTCCTTCAAAGGTTTGGTTTAAACCACAAGTAAATACATTTATTCCTTTTTTTGAAACTTCTAAAATAACATCTATAATATCTGATGTGAAAAATTGCACTTCATCTATAAAGATATTAACTAAAGGTATTTCTTTACTTCTTTGAGAAGATAAATATTCTTCTACATTTTTTAAAATTTCTAAAGGAGAATTAACAACAATTGCTTCTTCTTTAATACCATTATGGTTAACAATTGATTTTTCATCATATCTATTATCAAGTTTAGGTTTAAAGACAAAAGAATGTCTTTTTGCAACCTCTTCTCTTGATTTAAGTCTTAAAAGTTCTGTTGTTTTACCAGAAAACATTGGTCCTGTTATTGTTGTTATTTTGCCCATATATAATCTTTCCATTTAAAATAATTTTAAGATATTGCTAAATCTGTAAAATAGATTTCTAATACCCCTTCTTTATTTCTTTTTACAAAAATATTTCTATTATTATCAAAATCAAATATATTTTTTTTATTATAATCATCTTTATAAGTAGGTAATAGCTTTTCAGTATAAATAATATCTATTTTATTTCTAATTTCTTTAATTTCAGAAGAAGTAATTCTTTTTTTATTAACTAGCTCTTGAAGAGTTTTTAGACCAGAAAAATCATAAACAATAACACTTTTTCTAGTTTTTGTATTTGTAAAAGCAAAATGTGGTTTTATAGTGTTTATTCCAAATCTTTGAAAAGCCTGGTTTGCTAAAAATTCATTTTTTGCAAGGAAATCTGCTTTAGCAACTTTTAAAAAGAATGATTTACTTTCATTAGTATTTTTAAAAGTAAGATCTATTTTTAATAATTTTTCAGTATTAAGCCCAGCTGTTGAATTTATTTTTTTCAACTGTATACTAAGGTTATTATCTTTATATTTTAAATTTTTAAAATTATTATTTATACTTTCAGAAATAAATTTTACAACTTCAGGATTTTCTTTTACAAATTTTTTACCTAAAACACTTAAATGCAAATGTTCATGTTCATTTAACCTTACAGAATAGAATTGTGTTTTACCATTAACCTTTGTAACTCTTAGTTGTTTTTCAGAAACATTTACAACTTTTCTTTTAACTTTTGGTTTTGGATTAATCTCACCAATAGAAACAACTGGTTTTTTATTTGAAAATAATCTTTTAAATAATCCAACCATACTTATCTACTTTTTATTAAAAAAACATAGTGGTTTACTATAAGCCGCTTTCTGTATTTAATAGCAATTAATCTAAGCGGAGATTTAAAAAAACTCCTTGCACCAATTTTTGCTTCCTGCATGATTTCAGCCTCTTTCTTCTCCCCTCAGTTTTACACATCACAGGTTTTTAAAAGGAAAAGAACCGTCTTGTTTCTGTTCAGGCATGCAAAAGCCCCATTAAGGACTTTATTTTTTTTAAAAAATATTTGGTGAGCGGACCTTCCTCAGATATTTAGAATTACTCTAAATAAATGTGCTAAACATAAACCACTATATATAATATAAAGAAAAAATAGTTTATAAAGCTATTTATAAGCTTTATAAATTTCATTAAAAATAATAAAGGTTACAAATATATAAATATAGATAAATATTATTGTTAAAACACCTATTAAATAATAACTAATACTAGAAAATAATAAAGTTAATATTGAAAGAATTAAAATATATCCTATTAAAAGAATAATTAAATATCCTAAAAGATAGAAAAAAGATACTAACATATCTTTTGTGAAAACAATTTTAAAATGTTTTTTTAAATTAAAAAAATCTTCAAACTTACCTGACTTAATATAAGACATATAACCTATGTTTTTTACAAATTCTAAAACTAAATAACAAAAAATTGTAATTATAAATAATAGAATAATTATTAATAGCCCTGAGTTAAATGAAAAAACATTTTCAACATCTATACTTGATTTAAGTAAAAATACTGGTATTAACAATATTATTGATATAATACCTTGAAATATTAAATATAAAAAAGATGCTATAAAATAAATTACAGACAGTTCAATAATTTTTAAAATTGTTTTTAAATTATAGTTTTTAAGACTGGATAAAATATTTGCACCAACAAGTCCTATTGATAAAAAAACTGTTAAAACAATTGAAATTAAAGAAGCTGTACTTCCTAAGATTGTAACTAAACTTAATATTAATATTATAAGTAAAAACTTAAAATTAATAAAAGGTATTTTTAAAGAGTTTTTAAATTCCATCATAATTAATCATTTAAACATATTTATTTTATATCATATAATTATAGATAGAAAAGTATAAATAGATATTTAAAATTTATAAAAAAAAATAGTTTAGTTAATAACTTATAAATTAATAAAAAAAAAGAAGATAAGAAAAATTTAAGCCATTAATATTTCATTATGGCTAGAACATCCACAAGAGTCAGAACCGCAATCTCCTGCTTGTAATGTATTTAAATTAAAATTTTCTATACTCATGTTTTATAACCTCTTTATTTATTTTAATAATTTAAAAAATAGTTTTTAAAAATAAAATTAGTTTATT
>JAQVRT010000012.1 GCA_028700905.1 Candidatus Iainarchaeum sp.
TTTTTTAAGATTTATTCTATATTCTTTAAGTATATTAAAAAATTCATTATAAGAAATTTGTTTATCTACTTTTACATCTTTTTTAATTCTTTCTTTAATTTTTCTTAAGTTTTGTTTCTTTAAAACACTTCTATTATTTGGTTTCATAATTTTAGCACATTTTTAATTTAATTTAGGATCTTTAGGTTTATATTTTTTTTCAATTTTTTCAATAAAAGAATTTAATATTGGTTCAATTTCTTCAATAAATTCTATTTTTAGTCCTTTTCTAGATAATTGTTTAATATCTTTTATATAATCATTAATAAAAGCATCATGATATTTTTCTTTAAAATTTGGTTCTGAATAAATAAATTTAGATGTAAGTATTTCTTTTGATTTACTTAAAAAAATATCATTAGATATTTTTATTAAATTCATATATTTTTTTGTAATTTTTTTTGCCTTCTCTGCATCTTTAAATCTACCATTACTATATAATACTCTAAGTCTTGAATCTAGAATATCTAGATTAGTTTGTTCTTTTAAATATTTAATATCAATCTCACCAGATTTTTTACTCAAAAATGTTTTATATCTCTTAACATTTGGTTTAAATTTTTTTTTAGTTGATATTTTAATATTTTTTGAAACCATAATTTACACCATCTATCTTTTAATATATTAAATAGTAAAACAAAAAGTATTTTAAACCTAATTATACAACATTAATTTGCAAATATAAAAATAAGGGGTTTTTATAACATGTATGATGTAATTATAGTTGGTGCAGGACCTGCTGGTTTATTTTCTGCTTTAAAATTTTCACAAGAAAATAAAAATTTAAAAGTACTTTTAATAGATAAAGGAAATTTAGTTGAAAATAGACAAAAAACAGAAGTTATGAATGGTTTTGGTGGAGCTGGAACTTTTTCTGATGGAAAACTTCATTTTACACCAGTTCTTTCTCATGAGAAACTTTTACATCTCTATACAGTCTCAGAATATCAAAAATATTTAGATACTGTTGAAAAAATATTTTTAGATTATGGAGTTAATCCAGAATACTATCCAAAAGATTTATCAAAAGCTAAAGATTTAGTTGACACTGCTGAAAGAAACAATATTAAACTATTTATTAGAAAAACATTACATGTTGGAACAGATAAACTTCCAAAAATTATTAAAAAAATGCAAGATGATATTTTAAATAACAATATAGAACTTTTACCAAATACAGAAATTAAAGATTTAATTATTGAAGAAAATATAATAAAAGGTGTAGTTACAAAAGAAAATAAAGAAATTTTAGGTAAATATGTAATTTGTGCACCTGGAAGATATAATGCTTCCTGGATTGAAAAAATTACAAATAAATATAATATCAAAACTGTTTATGATAAAATAGAAGTTGGTGTAAGAGTTGAATTTCCAGCATCTATTAACAATGGTCACTCAGAATTAATGTATGAAACTATTTATTCACTTTATACAAAAACTTTTGATGATGTTGTTAGAACTTTTTGTCCATGTCCAAAAGGTTTTGTTGCAATTGAAGATTATAAAGATTATGTTTGTGTTAATGGTTATTCAAATTCTAATAATGATGGTAAAAATTCTAATTTTGCATTAGTTGTAGAAGTTGCTTTAACAAAACCTTTAGAATCTTCTAGAAAATATGCTGAATTTATAGCTCAAGGTGTAACTCTCTTAGGAGCTGGTAAACCAATAATTCAAAGATTTAAAGATTTAAAACAAGGTAGAAGATCAACTCCTGAAAGAATCTTAAAAGCACATATAGAACCTTCTTTAAAAGAGGCTGTTCCTGGAGATATTGGTATGGCAATGCCTTACAGAATCACTAAAAATCTAATAGAAGGTATTGAAGCTCTTTCAAAAATTTTACCAGGTCTTGATGGAGATTCAACTTTTTTATATGCTCCAGAAGTTAAATTTAGATCTACAAAAGTTTTTACAAATAAAAAACTTGAAACAGAAATTGAAAATTTGTTTATGGCAGGAGACGGAGCTGGAGTTTCAGGAAATATTGTTGGAGCTGCAATTTCTGGAATTATTGCTGCAGAAGGAATTATAAGTAAGGAATTTTCCTAATTAAATAATTTATTTTAAAAACTAATATTAATAATAAAATACATATGACTGAAGAAAAAATATTAATTGATAGAGATACTTTAAAAGCAATTGCTTCGGATACAAGATTAGATATTTTAAAGTCTTTATCTAAGAGGAAAAAAACTCTTTCAGAGTTATCAAAAGTATTAGATTTAAAAAGTCCAACAATTAAAGAACATTTAGATCATTTAATTAATTCTAATTTAGTTTTAAAAGAAGAAACAGAATCTAAATGGAAATATTATTCTTTAACTGATAAAGGTTCAAAATTAATTAAACCAAGAGAAATAAAAGTCTTAATTTCTTTTGTAGTCTCTTTTATATCAACATTAGGCCTTATTGGGTTATATTTAATTAAATATGTTTTTTCTTCATCTAAATCAATGATGGCTTCTTCAGATTCTATTGCATCAGACATGATAATGTCAAAATCAATTGAAGAAACAATAATGGATACTGCCTCTCAAACAGTTTCACAAGAAATTTCACAAGCACCTCCAATGATTATTTCAAACACTTCAAATAATACAGAAACATTAATGATAATTGCTATTGGTATTTTACTATCTTTAACAGTATTTTCTTTAATCTTATTAATTAAAGATAAACAAAAAAGAAAAAAAGAATGTGTTTCTGTTATTGATTAAACATTTTTTAAAAACAAATATTTATAAATTCTTTCTTCTTATTTATAATTAGTTAAATAATTATTAAGAGGATTGATGTAATATGGATTTTTGGGTAATGTTAGGTCTTACTTTAATTGTTTTTGGATGGATGATTCAATTACTTGAAGTTTGGGAACTTGATAAAAAAATTAATATTTGGTTTATTTTTTTCTATGCTTTAGGTTCAATTTGTTTAGTTATTGATGGTTTTATTGCAAAAAATTTAGACGTTGCTTTATTTAATATTTTAGCAGTAATTTTTTCAGGTCTAATTTTTGCAGTAATTCTTTCAAATTCTACAAAAAAGAAAACTAAAAAAAAATAAAGATCAACAATGATTCCAGAAATAATTAAAGATACAGAATATGTTGTTTCTGGAGTCACAGATATTTTTGTAAAGGCAATTACAGGTATTGTTTTAGCTTTTTTATTTTTAATTTTTAGTAGATATTTAGATGTTGTATTTGGTGTTTATTGGCTTTCAAATCATTATATCTTTTTATTTGGAATTATTATTTTTAGTTTTTATCATATTTTTGTAAATTATAAACAATTTACAGCCTATTATTTATTAGGATGGATTCTTGGTATTTTTGGTATGGTTGTAATAAATCTAATTACAACTTCTAAAGCTTTAATATATATTGCAATTCCTTTAGTTGTTCTTGCAATAAGAAGATTATTATTTCATTAATTTTAAACAAAATTATTAAATACTTTTAGTATTATAGTTATAATATATAAAAATGATTATTTATGAAAAATCCATTACAGTTTATAAAAGAAAGTTCAATTAAAGAAAGAGCAAAAAGTATTAGTCATCTTTTACATAGTAAATTATATTTAAAAGTATTAATTGCTTTATTTTTTGGTATTTTAGTAGGATTTATTTTAGGTCCAACATTTGGTTTTGTTTCAACTGATTTTTCTAAAATTATTACCGAATGGCTTGCTCTTCCAGGATATGTTTTTTTAAGTTTAATACAAATGATTGTTATTCCTTTAATTTTTGCATCTATAATAAAAGGTATTGCTTCTAATGAATCTTCTTCTAAATTAAAGAAAATAGGATTATCTATTACAATTTATTTTATAATTACAACTGTAATAGCAATAATAATTGGTATTGGTGTTGCAAATATTATTCAACCTGGAAAATTTATAACTTCTGATCAAATATCTTCAATAAATGTAGATAATTCTCAAGAAGTTGTTACAACTGAGATGCCAAAAATTGAAAATATTCCTGAAATGATAGGAGATATTTTTCCAAAAAATGTTTTAAGTTCTATGCTTAAAGGGGATATGCTACCTATAGTTATTTTTTCAATAATTTTTGGTATTGCTTTAATAAATCTTAAAAAAACTCAATCAAAGCCATTACTTGATGTTTTAAGTTCAATTCAAGATGTTTCAATAATGATTGTTAAGTGGGCAATGGTTCTTGCGCCTTTAGCAGTTTTTGGACTTATGGCAAAAATAAGTAGCCAGTTTGGAATAAGTACTCTTGTAGGTTTAGGTGTCTATATTCTAACAGTAATGCTTGGTCTTTTGTTATTAATAGTTATATATTTATTAATAGTTTATTTTTCAACAAAACAAAAACCTTTTACTTTTTTAGGTAAAATTTCTGAAGTACAATTACTTGCTTTTTCAACTTCAAGTTCAGCAGTTGTAATGCCTTTATCAATAAAAACTGCAGAAGATAATTTAAAGATTAGAAAATCAATTTCACAATTTATAATTCCTTTAGGAACAACAATTAATATGGATGGTACTGCTCTTTATCAAGCAATTGCTACAATTTTTTTAGCACAAGTTTTTGGTATTGAAATTAGTTTTTTAGCTTTAGTTTTACTTATTATAACAATTATAGGTGCATCTATTGGAACTCCAGGAACTCCAGGAGTTGGAATTGTAATTCTTTCTATGGCTTTAACAACTGTTGGTGTTCCATTATCAGGAATTGCTTTAATTATTGGAGTTGATAGAATCCTTGATATGATGAGAACAACTGTAAATGTTACTGGAGATTTAACAGCAGCAACTTTTATAAATAAAATAATTAAGTGATTATTAAAATATGTATTCTTTATTATTCTTAACAATTTATGTTTTAATTTATTATTTTATTATTTATAAAAAAACAAAACATTTAGATCTTACAAAAGAAACTATTGAAATGTTTAAAACTGATTTTGCAACTTCTTTTTACATCTCAATTTTCTATTTAGTTTTAATGGTTTCTTTAGTTTATTATGTTTTTTTTACAAATTTTTTTAAATTAGAAATTTTAGATATTCTTGGTGTTTTTTTAATTGTTTTTTCAGGATTAATTGAATATCAAGGAATAATTAGTTTAAAAGATAATTATTATCCTCAAGTTGGTATGGAAAAATATTTAGTTACTAATGGTATTTTCAAATATATAAGACATCCAATCTATTTATCAGGTATTTTTTTAGGAACTGGTATTATTATTCTTTTTTCAAAAGAAATTTTTATTTATCTATTTATAGTAATTATTATAACTATTATTTATAAAGTAGAATCTGAAGAAAGATATTTGCTTAAAAGATTTAAAGAATATAAAAAATATACTAAAAAAAGTTATAAATTAATACCTTATATTTATTAAAAAAAAGAAAGTATTTAATAGTAGTTTATACTTAAATATCTATATAATTTTAATGTGATAAAACTATGATAGAAACTTATAAAGATTTTAAAAAATATGTTGCAATAGCTATAATATTGATTCTTTTTATATTTATGGTAAGATATCTTTGGCCACATGTAAATGGTTTTTTAGGTGCTTTTATTTTATTTGCTTTATTTTTACCATTACATTTATTTTTAACTAAAAAACTTAATTTAAATAAAAATTTATCTGCTATTTTAATAATTATCATAACTTTGTTAATTGTTATAATACCAAGTTACTTTATAGTTACTGAATCATATAATCAAGTAAAACAAATAACTTTAGAAAAAAATAAAATTATTACAGAAATAAGTAAATTTGAAGAAAATTTTCCTGGACTTGAAATTTCAGATAAAGTAAATGAATATCTCCCAAGTTTTGCTAATTGGAGTGCAGATGTTTTGTTTAAAAGTATTAATAATGTAATAAAAACAATTATCACTTTAATTATAATGTATTTTATTTTATTCTATTTGTTAGTATATAATTCAGAATTATATAAAATATTAAGAGAATATCTTCCCTTTAATTCAAAAAATTCAATTCTTCTTGCAAAAGAATTTAAAAAAGTAACTTATGCAACTTTAATTTCAACTGGTCTTGTTGCAATTTTCCAAGGTTTATTATTAGGTTTAGGTTTCTGGGCACTTAATATTAAGGGTGCTGTTTTTTGGGGATTTCTAGCAGCAATACTATCTTTCTTACCTGTATTAGGTATTCCTTTAATATGGGTTCCTTATGGTGTTGTATATTTAATTAAACATGATTATTTTACAGCTATTGCAATTTTAATTTTAGGGTTAATTATAAATTATTCTGAATTTTTCATAAGACCATATCTTCAAAAAAGAATAGGAGATTTACATCCATTAATTTCAATTATCGGAATATTTATTGGAATTCCTGCTTTTGGTTTTGTAGGTATTGTTATTGGTCCTTTAATCATTTCTTATTTTGTGTTAATATTTAGAATGTTTAAAGATGAATATTTATAAAATAAAAAAAAAGAAAAATAAAGAATAATTATTTCTTTATTTTTTTAGTTGTTTTTTTCTTTTTAGAAACTACTTTTTTAGGTTTAGTAGTAGTTTTCTTTTTAACAATTGGTTTTTCTTTCTTTGTAGATACTTTTTCTTTTTTACTAGGTTTATCAACCCATGCAACAACACCTAAAACAATTAAGTTTGCAAGGCTTACTAAAGTTAATAAACTTAAAGCACCGTGATAGTTTCTTTTTTCAAATATTTTCCATATCCAATATGTTCTAAAAGACACTAATATTAAAGTTCCAATTAAAATAAGTAAAGATAAAAACATATTTATAAATGGAATTAGTGTAAATGGAAGGAAAAGTAAAGGTGTAACTATTGGAAGTAAAGCAATAAAACCCCATTCCCATCTTTCTTCAGCTATGATTGGATAAAGAAAGTATTGCCCTATTGGTATCCATGCAAGAAAAGCGTATTTTGAGTTTAGTTTTTTTGCAATTGTATATAATGCAAATGCCTTATATAAAAATACTGCTAATAAAATTATTATTGCAAAATAAAACATAAACACTAATAAAGAACCAAACCCTAAACCAAAAAGAGTTCCTGTTAGTAATTCTTCAGTAATCATTTTAAATACTCTCCTATATAATTAATATATAGTTATTATACTAAAGTATTTATAAATATTTTCTTTAAATTAAAAAGTGTAAAAATATGAAAAAACCAATTATTTTAAGCCCAGTTGGAAATTGGGAGATGTTAGTTTCTGCTATTGATGCTGGATGTAATGCAGTTTATTTAGGTATTAAAGGCATAAATATGAGAGAGAGAGCACAAAATTTTACTTTGCAAAATATAAGTAAAGTTATTAAATATGCTCATGAAAGAAATGTTGAAGTTTATTTGACATTAAATACAATTATTTTTGATAAAGAAATTAATAAAGTTAAAAAAATATTAAAAAAAGTTAAAGAATTAAAAATTGATGGGGTTATTGCTTGGGATTTAGCAGTTATAAAACTTGCAAGAGAATATAAAGTTCCTGTTCATTTAAGTACACAAGCAAGTGTTTCAAATATTGAAGCTATTAAACAATATTATGCTTTAGGAGTTAGAAGATTTGTTCTTGCAAGAGAATTAACTTTAGAAGATATTAAAAAAATTGTTAAAAATGCAAAAAAAATAGATCCTAAAATTGAAATTGAAACATTTATACATGGTGCAATGTGTGTATCTGTAAGTGGAAGATGTTTTATGTCTCAATTTTTATATGGAGATAAAACTTCTGCAAATAGAGGTAAATGTATACAACCTTGTAGACGAAAATATTTAGTTTTAGATCCTGAAACTAAAAAAGAACTTTTAGTTGAAAATAATTATGTTATGAGTCCAAAAGATATGAACACAATTTTATTTATAGATCAATTAATAAAAGCTGGAATTGATGTTTTTAAAATTGAAGGAAGAATTAAAGGTGCAGAATATGTTAAAATAGTCACTGAATGTTATAAAGAAGCTATTGATTTATATTTTAAAAAGAAATTAACTTTAAATAAAAAGAAAGAACTATATGAAAAATTAGATTCTGTTTATAATAGAGGTTTTTCAGATGGATTCTATCATGGAAAACCAATTAATCAATGGGCAGAACAATATGGTAATAAATCAGAAACTAAAAAAACATATATTGGGAAAGTTACTAAGATTTTTAAAAAAATTAATGTTGCAGAAGTAAAAATTGAAGGTACTAAACTTGAATTAAATGATAATATTTTATTTATTGGAGAAAAGACAGGTGTTATTGAGCAAAAAATAAATAGTATGCAAAAAGATGTAAACACTCCTTTAAAAGTTGCAAAAAAAGGAGATTTAATTGGAATTAAAATTAACTCAAATAAACTTCCTTATAAAAATGATAAAGTTTATATTTTTCAAAAAGATAAACTTATAAATAGTTAAAATAATAATATATAAATATAATTTGTATTTTAAAAAAGTGATCATGTATTAAAAAAGAAAAAAATATTTCCTTACCTAAAAAAACATTACTTGGAATTCAAATGTTATTTGTTGCTTTTGGTGCAACTGTCTTAGTTCCACTTTTAATTGGTATTGATCCTTCTGTTGCTTTATTTACAGCTGGACTTGGAACTTTAATATTTCATTTAATTACTGGTGGTATAGTTCCTATATTTTTAGGAAGTTCTTTTGTTTTTATCGTACCAATTATTGCAGCAACACAGCTATATGGTTATTCAGGGGCATTGAGTGGACTTATAGCGGTAGGTTTAGTTTTTATAATTGTATCTTTAATTATTAGAAAAAAAGGTATTGTTTTTATTAAAAAAATATTCCCTCCAATTGTTGTGGGGCCTGTAATTATGGTTATAGGACTTTCACTTTCTTCAACTGCAGTTGAAATGTCTTCTCATAATTGGATTCTTGCAAGTATAACTTTAATTACAGCAATTATTATTTCTGTTTTTGGAAAAAGAACAATTAAATTACTTCCAATTATTGGAAGTATAATTTTCACTTATATTATAGCAATGATATTTGGAATGGTTGATTATTCAAGTATTATTAGTGCAAGTTGGATTTCACTTCCAAACTTTATAACACCAACTTTTAGTTTAGGTGCAATTCTTTTAATTATCCCAGTAGCAATAGCTCCAATGATTGAACATGTAGGAGATATGTATGCAATAAGTAAAGCTACAGGAAAAGATTTTATTAAAAAACCAGGAATTCATAAGACAATGCTTGGAGATGGTCTTACAACTATTATTGCAGCTTTATTTGGTGGTCCTCCAAACACAACATATTCAGAAGTTACAGGTGCAATTGTTTTAACAAAATTAAAAGATCCTATGATTTTAAGAATTTCTGCAATTACAGCAATATGTTTTGCATTAATAGGAAAAATAAGTGGTTTTTTACAAACAATTCCAGATTCAATATTAGGTGGAACTTTAATATTATTATTTGGTATGATTACAATTGTAGGTATAAAATCTATTGTTGAATCTACAACAAATTTAAATAAAACCAAAAATATGATAATAGCAGGTGTAATGCTAACAATTGGGGTTGGTGGAGCTGTTATTTCTTCAGGTACTTTTTCAATTGAAGGTGTAGGTCTTGCATCAATTGTAGGAATTGTTTTAAATTTAGTTTTACCTGAAAAAGAAATTATTTAGGTCTTTTTAATTTTAAAAAATTAGGTATTCTTTTAAAAGATAAAGGTGCTTTTTTTTCTTTTAAATGATTTAATAATAGTCTCTTTACTCTTTCTTTATTTGGATTTAATTCTCCAAGTTTATTAAAATATCTATCTCTTATTTTACCATTTATTGTAATTAATCTATCAATTTTTAAAACTGTTTCTTGAATTTCAATATTTGCTTTCTTATATTGAATTCTTTCCAGAACTAAACTTTTTAATTTAGCTTTGTCTTTTTCTTTTTTTATTCTTTCTTCTAATTTTTTAATAATTTTTGAATTTGTTTCTAATTGCTTTTTTTTATTTTTAATATAATTTTTATTATATTCATTTTGTAAAGTAACTGGATCATAAACAATTTTTTTACCAGTCTTTAGTGAAGCTTTAATAAAAGAATCTAAAATTATTTCATAAAATGGTTTTTCTAAGTTTTTATAATTAAAATTATTTTCTTCTTGTTTTACACCTTGTATAAAATTAATAATTATTTTATTAGATGTTGGAGAATTAGTATAATTTATAAGTCCAAGAGGATTATTTTTATGATATAGCACCATAATAGGTGAATATACTTTAGATTTATAAACAAATCCATCAGGAAAAACCCAATAACTTTTTTTCTTAAAATAAAAATCATTACTGGGTTTATTCTTTAATAGATCTAGAAATATATTTTTCATACTTAAAAACTATATAAATCCTCTAACAATTACAACAGGAGTATTAGAATCTGCAGAACCAGAAACTAAATCTGCTAAAGATGAAACTAAATTTTCTATTTTTCTTGGTGTTGTTCCTTGAGCTGAAAAAGAATCTTTTTTTTGTTCTCTTACAAATTTTTCTTTTTCTTCTTCAATAATTTTAGAAATTTCTTCTTTACTTTTTCCATCATTATATAATTTTTGCATTAAAAATTTAGTTTTAACACCTATTCTATTTCTATTCTTTATTCCAGGAGTTACTCCAAAAGCAGAAACTGGATCTGCAAGTTCATATATTCCTGATTCAGGATCTTTATAAGCCCCATCACCATAAATAATAACTTCTACATCCTTAGAAAATTCTTCTTTAATCATTTTTTGAACATCAAGACAAACTAGATCTCCATTTTTTGGAGCTAATTTTATTTTTTCATTTTCAGGATCTAAAATATTTGAACCTAATAATCCATATTCAGAATAAGCTTCTTTTTTAGAATCACTACAAATATCTTGAAGAGTAATAACATTTTGATACTCTCTTTTTTTAATTGCATTTAAAGTATCGTTTCTATGATGTACATTTGATACAATTATTCCATCTGGTTTTTTATCAACTAAATATCTAGTAGAATTTGCAAGATATATCTCAACATCACAACCTTCTTTTTTAACAATAGATTCATAAAATCCAATATAATCAAGACCTGTTTCAGGATGTAAAAACCTATCTTTTCCAATTTCGTCAGTTGTTATTTTATCCTCAAAAGTTTTATCTAACTTATGTAACATTTTACTATCAGTGATTGGATTTCCTTGTTCATCATCAGGAAACTTAAGTTGAATTATTATTTTTCCTTTAGGAACTGTTTTTGCAATTCCTTTTAAAATCATTGAAAATCTATTTCTTGAAAGAATAGGGTATATAATTCCAATAGTTGAATCTTCTTTAAGATTTAATTTTTCTTTAATTTCTTTTGAAACATCGTTTAAATAGACATAGTTTTTTTGAGTTATTGCAACAACTGCTTCAGTCATACAAACAATATCTCCATTGTCTATTAAATCTTTTTCTTTTTTTAAAGAATTTTTAACAACATCAACCATATTATCTTCAAAAGTTACAATTCCAGTCTTTACACCAAAAGCTATAACTCCTAAATTATTTCTATTTAATTCCATAAGATTTTCTCCACCTACATTTTTTAATAATATTAATTAAATACATGTAGATGGATATCTTAATAAATCTTTTCTTACTCACAATTTTTATTTAAATTTTCCTTCAATTGCAATTTCAGAAAGTTCTTTTCTTGAAGAAACAATTTCTTTATCTTGGAGTTCTACAGGTAAATCTTCAATTTTTCCTTTTTTACCTACTGCTAACATTGCAAGTATATGGTAATTTTCAGGAATCTCTAAATTTTTTCTTATTTTTTTGTAATCAAAACCAGACATAGCATGTCCAACAAGATCTAAATCTTTTGCTTGAAGAGCCATATTTTCCATTGCAGCCCCAGAATCAAATATATTTATTATTTCTTCTTTGTCATTAAACATTTTATCTGCAATTACAAGAATAATAACAGATGCATTTTTAACCCAAGATTTATTAAAATCAACTAAACTTTCAAAAAATAAATCCCATTCTTTTGTTTCTCTTTTTGCATATAAAAATTTCCATGGTTGATAATTATATGCTGAAGGAGCATATCTTCCTGCCTCTAAAATAGCAAAAAGCTCTCTATTATCTATTTCTTCTCCACTCATAGCTCTAGGAGAAGTTCTATTTAATATTAGTTTATTTACATTATATTCTGATTTTCTTTCTGATGACATGTATATTACACCTCTTTATTTTTTTTATAAATTTTGTTTATTTTTAAGAAAAAATAAATTATAGAAATAGCTATATATTTAGGTACAGAAGTGTATTTATATGTATTTATTTTCATATGTTGTTCAATTTAATAAATATATTCTCATTAACCCTCAATTCTTAACAAAATACTAATTTTTAAGTTTTTTCACCAATATCTTTTTAAAGATTTCCAACTACATTTTTTTATTATTTTTAAAAAATAATTGTGAAATTAGAAAAAATAGGTTGTGATAAGAAATGTTATATAAATATTGTTCAAATTGTTTTTCAATAGATGTTAAATATCTTCCTGCTGAAAAAAAATATCATTGTTTAAAATGTAATTTTAAGGGTGACTTTAAAGAAGATTCAATAGACAAGATAAACAACTATAAAAAACAAGGTAGTACTGTTATTCAAAGAGATACATTTATTGAAGCAAAAAAAGAAGTTACATCAAGCAATGAAGAATTTGATTCAATTGATGATAAAATTAAAAGTAAATTTGGTGAAAAATCCAAAAATTCTGATTGGGAACTTTTATAGGTGTTATTATAGAAAAAAAATTTAGTATATTTGTTCCAAATGTTTTTTTAAAATATTTTGTAATCACTTCAGCAATAGTTTCTATAACAGAAACTGAAATAATTGTAAATTATTTGTTTTTTTTTAAGAAAAGAGTTTCTTTAAAAGAAATTAAAAATATAAAAATTGAAAATAATATTTTAGGAAAAGAAACTGTTTTAAGAGTAAATTTAAAATCAAATCAAAAAATTACATTTAGTTTTTATTCAAAAAAAAATCTTGATAAATTAAAAAAAGAATTACTTAAAAAATTATAACTTTTCATAAACTTCTTTTAAAAAAAGTGCATCTTCAACAATTTCTGGAGATTCACAAATAACAGTTCCTGTAGTTTTATTATCTTTTAAATGTGTTAAAATTTCTTTATAAGGCAGGTCTGCTTCTCTAAAAGGAAGATGATGTTTTTCTCCTTTTTCACCATAGGCAATACCAGACATATGCATATGAAGATTTTTAAAAATTTCAGGATAACTTTTTAATTTTTCAAAAAATAAAGATACATTTTTTTTATCTTTAAAATAACCATTTTCTCTTGCATGTTGATGTGCAAAATCAATAACTGGTTTTACAAACTTAGGATGTTTGTCAATAAAATAAAATATTTCATCAATTGAACCTACTTGTGTTTTTTTACCTGTAAGTTCGATACCAAGTTTTGTATCTCCTTTATATTTATCTTCAATTAAAGAAATTTGATGAGATATGTTTTCTAAAACTTTTTTAGGTTCTTGTTTTAAAAAATATCCTATATGGCAAACAATTGTTTTAGCACCAATTTCATGTCCAACATTTAAGGAATCTAAAATATATCTGTGAGAATTAATTATTTTATTTTCTTCAATAGCATTAAGGTTTATAAAATAAGGAGCATGTATACTTAAACTAACATTACTATTAATTGCATTATTCTTAATTTCTTCTTTTTTTTCAAGAACACTATTCTTTAAATAAACAGATCTTACAAATTCAATTTCCATTGCGCTAAGACCTATTTTTGAAACCTCTAAAATAGCATCTGCAGTTGGATTTTTACTATTTTTTGGAATTTCTAAAATAGTTCCTCCAAAACCAGCAGGTCCAAAATTTAATTTATTCATTCTTCTTCAATTTTTGTTATATTTACATAATTAAGTTTAACTTTATAATCTAATTTTTTATAAAAATCATTTTGTTTTTTTAAATTATCAATAAAATAAATATATTCTTTACAAATAGATGATAAATCAGAATCCATTTTTTTATATTTTTTACAATTAATTTCAAACTGTCCTATATTACCTGTTATTTTTTGTTCTGAATAAGCAATATCGTCATAATTAACATCCTTATTTACAACATATCCAAAATTATCACCTAATTTTTTATTATTTTCAATAATATTTATATTATATTTAGATTCAAAAGCTAAATTATTAAAATAAGGGTCAAATAATTTTTCAAATAAATAAAATTTATAATTATAATCATAAATTAACCCAGATTTATACATTTCATCAACATTATTTGGTCTTGTATCAGCATTAATTCTTATAATACCTTCAAAAGTATAATTTTTATATACTAAATAGTTTTTAATACCATTATCGTCAACACTATAACTAATATATCCTTTAGGATAATTTAGATAAATAATAAAAACTATTATTATTAGTATAAAAAAAATTAAATAAATTTTTCTAATCATATTTAATTTTATTCTTCAATTGTAATGCATTGTACAGGACAAACATCTGCAGCTTGTTTGTTACATCCAACTTCTTTAACTTCTGTCTTTATAGGCTTTGGTTTTTCTCCTTGAAACTTCCAATTATCAGGGCAAACAGAAACACAAGCACCGCAACCAATACAAGCAGAATAATCTTGTTTAATTTTTACAGTCATATTAAAATTACCTCACATATTTTTTTTAAATATACAATAAAATAATAAATAAACACATATAAAAATATATCTATATACAATTTTAATATATATTTTTAAAAAACAAACAAATTAAGAAATTTTATGGATGAAAAA
>JAQVRT010000068.1 GCA_028700905.1 Candidatus Iainarchaeum sp.
TTTCTCCATTTATTTCTGCACTTAGTTATGATAATGAAATCTATGTAAACCCTTTTGTTTTTGGAGTAATTAGAGGAGATGATGGGGAAGTTATTTCAAATATTTCTGATGAGGATATTTTAACTCCTGAAATGAAAGTTTCAAGTGCAAATGGGTTTATTAAGAAGTCAGATCTTGATTTAACCATAAGAGGAAATCTTTTAATTTTTAAACTTCCTTTTTATCAAAAAACAAATAATAATTCTTTAAATAAATATACTTTTATTTATAGTACCTTTGAATATCCTTCAAAGAATGTAAATATTTTATTTAAATTAAAATTAAATTGAGAAAATATATGAGATATTTAAAAAAAATTATTTTAACAGTAATATTAATTACTTTTATTTTACTAGTTCAATCATATGTGTTTTCAGCAAGTTGTAATTTATCTCCAAATCAATCTTCTCTTAAAACTCTTTCTTTAGGTTGTAGTGGTGATGCTTGTGATTTTGTTTTAATTAAAAGTGATGATGTAACTTCAAGTTATAATTCTTGTATTAATTATTGTAATCCTGATACTTATCCTGCAAATTACAAAACATGTATGACTGATTGTTATGAATCTTCAATTAATTCTACAACTGATATTTCATTAAAAAGTTCTTTAAGTTTTACAAAATCTTCTGAATGCTCTGGTAAAGAAATAAATGTTTCTTTAGCAGCAGATATTAATTTTGAAATGTTAGGTGAAACAACTTCTCTTTCAATCTCAGGTATTGATTCTTTAAATACCAGTGGTAATGATATTATAATTTTTGTAAACAATAATGATAAACTTGGAGATGCAACTTTTAAGTTTGATTTTAGGGATTTAATAATTTCTGATACTTCTAAAATAATAATGAGCACAAAAGAAAGAACTTCAATGTCAGATTCTATTAATGGTGGGTGGGATGATTGGACAGGAGATGGTATTAAACTTTATTTTTATAATTTAAAAATTTTAGAAAATGCATCACTTGATTTAAATATGTATATTCCAAAAAACATTCAAGATGTTAATGATAATTTAAAAATGCCTTTAAGTTCACTTGCAGGTGGTGGATTAACTTTTGATGGAAACTCTGTAGTTAATAATGGTAATTTAAATATTTATCTAAAAGCACAAGATAGTCAAGATGGTAGAAATTATGTTTATCAAGGTCGTTGTTGGGATTACCCAGCTTCACAAGGTGGTACTGCAAAAGACGCTGGACATCTTTATTTTTATTTAAATAATCTTGAAAATAACGGTTTGTTTTCTGCAGAAATACTTTCTGGAAATGGAGGTATTGGTGGAAACGGTTCTGATACTGGTGGTGCGGGTTCTGGTTATTATTGTCAATCAGATCCACCAGGAAATGGGGGTTATGGTGGAAATGGTGGAGATATTTTATTTTATATAAATAACATAGAAAATAATAATAATATTAATTTTGATTTAAATTCAGGTGTAGGTGGTCCTGGAGGAAATACTGGTTTTGATGCAGGTGGAACTTCAAATGCAAATGTTGCTCATGGTGGTAATGGTGGTTCTGGAGGAAATATTTATTTCTGTAAAGTAAATTGGATTGCAGAAGAAGGATTTGTTTGTGCCACTTCTTCTTATAATTTTTTAATAAATAAAGGTAATTTTAATTTAGTTGCAAATACTGGTTTTGGAAATAATGGTGGTGAAAAAAATAATAATACTACTAAAGGGACTTCAGGAGATGGTGGAAATGGTGGTTCTTATTTATCAAGTCTAAGTTTTGATTTTATAAGAAATTCTGGCTCCTTAAATATTTTTTTAGATACAAATTATGGTGGATTAAAGGGTATTACTGCTGAAGCTGGTGAAGATGGTGTTGGTGGAAGAACTCCTAATGTCTTCATTAAGTTCTTAGAAAATTCTTCTGAAAATCTAAATATATTTTTAAACAGTAAACATGAAATTAATCAAAATGAATCAGATGTTATTATTGATAAATTACAAAATGGTAGTTATCTTCCAAGTAAGATATATACTGTATTTACTTATAAAGAATTAGTTTATAGTGATGAATGTATAAATGCATGTGGGGCTACATCTTGTTCTTTAAGTTGTATACAAACAGAAGATATTCAAACTGTTACACAAAATAGAAGAATAAAAATTAATGATGCATGTTATATTAAACAACCATCAAATGGTTTAAATTATATGACTGGATCTATATATGTTAAGTCTGCAAATAAAGATGCTTTTGAAAATCTTCTTCCAGAAAATGTTTTTTCTAATCTTACTTATAACTCAGAATGTGTAATCTGTGATTATTATGATTTTGAAAATTTAAATGAAATATTTCCAACAGGTTCTGGAAATAAATTCTTTAAAAACTATACTTTATATTCTACAGTTAAAGGAGAAATTAATGCAGGAGATCTAAAAATACATTATGCTAAAAATGATCCATCTTTTACAAAAATAAATAAGCTTTATAATCCTTTTACAAAAGAAAATAATCTCCCACTTTATACTAATAAACAAGATATAACAAGTAGTCAAGAACCTAATTCTTTAGGTTTGTATGAATATAATATAGATGCAAATAATCTTGAATGGTATTATGATAAAGAAATGAACTTATCAGAAAAAGATATATATTGTTATAATCAAAATTATAGAATTGAAGGTAAAATAGGAACTAAAACTTTTAACTTCCCATTTACTCCTTTATTTAAAAATTAATTTAAAAAAAGAGAAGAAAGAATATGTCAATATTTAAAAAATCAAGAGACAAAATAGAAGCAGAAAAGCTATATGCTCTTTTATCAGACAAAACCACAAACTATACTCTAGAGGATATTAAAGAGACTATTAAAAAACAAGGTTATTCTGATAAAGTTTCTTCAATTGTTGTAAAGATGATTACAGATAATAAACTTCCTTTGAAAGATTCAGTTAATAAAACAAAAACAAAAGAAGAAGTCTTAAAAGAATTATCAGCATCTGTTGATAAAAACTTCTCTAAACAAAATCCAAAAGATTCTTCAAAAGATTTAAAAAAAGAAGATAAAAATAATCAAAAAGAAAATACAAAAAAACAAGAAGATATTAAAAAAGAAGATTCTAAAAAACAAAAAGAAGATATTAAAAAAACAAAAGAAACAAATTTAAAAAATATTAATAAAGTTCCTTTCTTTACAAAAGTTAAAACTTTCTTTAAAAGAATATATTTCTTTTTTGAAGATAATTATTATAAAATGATAGATGGTATAAGTAAAGTTATACCTGTAAATAAATTAACAGATAAAATAGATGAAGTTTTCCCAAGTTTCATATTATTCTTATTAATTTTAGCTTTATTGATATATTTAATACTTTCAGGAAGTTTATCTTTCTCTAAAACTTGGACAGTTGCTGTAGAGGTTTATGACCCTTCTTCTGTACCCTTAAAAGATGTTTCTGTAACTTTAATGCTTAATGATGAAAATTTTTCAACTTTAAAAACAGATATTTTTGGTGAAGTTATTTTTAGTGATTTTAAATCAAGAAAACAAAATATTAATTTAATAGCTTTTAAAGAGAATTATGATACCATCGAACATTCTTTTAAATTAAGTAAAAGTAATTTAAGACAAAAAATATATCTTCCAACATATGTAGATTCTAAGATTGATCCTTCAGAAGAAGAAGTAAGAGAGATTT
>JAQVRT010000013.1 GCA_028700905.1 Candidatus Iainarchaeum sp.
CTTTAAGTGTAAACAAGTTTTTAGAATTTAATGAATTTAAAATATTAGACGGAAAAGGTAATGTTTCTTTTAAAGAAGCCGAAGAAAAAGCTATACAAGAATATAATAAATTTAATAAAAAACAAAAAATAGAATCTGATTTTGACAAGTTTTCTAAAAAATTATTAAAAAATAACTAAATTAAGGGTGTATGAGGATTATTAATTAATTTAAATAATTAATTTTATTATGGATGAAAAAATATTTAACAAAGGGTATAAGTATAAACCAATAAAGACAAAAAGATTATTACTTGTAAAACCAGATATAAAATATAAAGAAGAACTTTATAATCTCTATATAAATAAAAAAATTTGGGTTTATAATGGTGGAAGTAATAATAATTATTCGCCTAATAGTGTACTTTTAGAAATTAAAAAGAAAAGAAAATTATGGTTACAAAAAAAAATGGTTTCTTTTTTTATAATTTATAAAAATAAATTTGTGGGTACAATTAGTTTAAATAATATTAGTCCTGATTTTAAAAATGCACAAGTTGGATTTATATTACTTCCAGATTATTGGGGTAAAGGACTTATGTCAGAAGCATTGTCTGAGTTTATGAAATTTATTTTTAAAAATACTAATCTTTTTAGAATATCTGCTTTTGTATGTGCAAAAAATAAACCTTCTATTAAAGTTTTAGAAAAAAATGAATTTAAAAAAGAAGGACTTTTAAAAAAATCAGCTATCTATAATGGTAAAGTATATGATAATTATCTTTATGCTTTACTAAAAAAATAACTTGTGTTTTTAAACATAACTATCTAAAATAATAATTAAACATGTATTCTTATAATATAAAAAAAATTAACTTAAGAGAGATAAGATCTGATTTTATAGAATTCTTTCCATATATCTTAAAAGATAAATCTTTTGAAAAAATTATTAAAGAATATCAATATATTGCTTATGCTGAAAATAAACTTGGAAAAGTTGTCTCTTGTGTGCTTTTTAAAGAATATCTAGAGTTTCCAAAAGTTTGGCAACTTGGAAGAATTTCTACAAATAAAAAATACTTTAAAAAAGGAATTGCAAGTTATCTCTTATTAAAAATAATTGATTTTATAAAAAATAAAAAAGGTGTTAAGATACTTGTTTATGTTTCTGAAGAAAATAAAGTTGCACAAAGCTTTTATCTTAAAAATAAATTTAAAAAAGAAGCAAAGATAGATAAAATGAAGCTTGGTAGAGAGCCTTTATTTATTTTTACAAGGGAAGTTTTTTAAAGGAGATGTAAGTAATATATATCTATAATTTATAATAAATATAAAAAGAAAGGTTGATTTTATGAAGAAAATATATTTAATAATTTTTTTATTTCTATTTATTTTTAGTTCAAATCTATTTGCAGATGGTTGTTTTATTCCCTTTGATTCGTCAAAAGATATAATAGAACCAAACCAAACAGGTATAATAATTTATAATGATATGCAAGAACAACTAATTTTAGGAGTAAATTATAAGGGTGATAGTAATGATTTTGTTTGGTTAATACCTGTTCCTTCATATCCTGAAATAGATGTTTATAATAATATACTATTTTATGAATTAAGTTATATTACAAGACCTGATATAATTACTGGCGGTAGTTTTTTTATAATTGGAGGTAGTAGTGAATTTAATTCTGAAGATTTAGTAATTATTCATGAACAAAAAACTTTAGATACATATGATTTTACAATATTATCTTCTAATGATTCTTCAAGTATGATAGATTGGTTAAATAATAATAGTTATAATATTTCTAATGATTCTGAAAAAATAATCTCTGAATATATAGAAAAAGAATATTATTTTATAGCAATAAAAATAAATAATGAAAAAGAAATTTTTGAAGGAAATTTACAACCAATATCTATAACTTTTAAAACAGACCAAATAATCTATCCTTTAAAAATATCTTCAATAAATAAAAGTAAAAGTGAAATTTTACTTTATATTTTTTCAGATAGTAAAACTAAAATTGAAAATAATAATAAATTTAAATTAGAATTTTCAAAATTAGTTGATCTTGATCCTAATAAATTTGTAATTGATTATAGTTTTTATTTAGATGATTATAGAAATAATGATTTTAACTTATCATATCTTAAAAAATATGGTGGAGAAATTTATACTATTGATACTTTAATAAAAGATAAAATGTTTTTAACAAAATATAGAGCTGTTTTAGATTATACTGAGATGGTAGATGATTTAATAATTGTTCCAGATAATAACAATGATGAATTTATTAAAAAAGATTATAAAGTTTATTATATTATTATGGGTATTTTTGGTGATTTAGTATTTTTATCTCCAATTTTAGTAGGTTTATTCTTTTTATTTAGATTTTTGTATAGATTATTTAGAAAGAAGAATTAAACTATGGATGAAAAAATATTTAACAAAGGGTATAAGTATAAACCAATAAAGACAAAAAGATTATTACTTGTAAAACCAGATATAAAATATAAAGAAGAACTTTATCAGCTATATGAAGATAAAAATCTCTGGATATATAATGGTTCTGGAGATAATAAAAACTCCAAAAAAATTGTAGAAAAACAAATTTTAAGAAAAATAGATGCTTGGAAAAAAAGAAAAGAAGCATCTTTTTTCATAACTTATGAAAATAAATTAATAGGCTCTATTGGTATTTTTACAATTATTAAAGATTTTAAAAGATGTGATTTAGGTTTTATGCTTCATTCTTCTTATTGGAATAAAGGATTTATGTCTGAAGCTATAAAAGCATATATTCATTTTTTATTTAAAAATACCTGTATTAAAAGAATAGCAGCTGAAGTTTGTACTAAAAATATAGGCTCTATTAAAGTTTTAGAAAAAAATAAATTTAAAAAAGAAGGGCTTTTAAAAAAATCAGCTATCTATAATGGTAAGGTATATGATAATTATCTTTATGCTTTATTAAAATAAAATTCTATTATTCTCTTTCTCGGCCATTTACCCTTTTTAGAAACCTATTTATATTTTTAAAATAATAATATATATACTTATTATTTAAAAAAGAAAAACATGAATAAATTTAAAGTAGTTTCAAAATATTCTCCTGCAGGAGATCAAGGAAAAGCAATTGAACAGCTATCAGCTTCTTTAAAAAAAGGAACTAAACTACAAACCCTTAAAGGAATAACTGCAAGTGGTAAAACATTTACTGTTGCAAAGATCATTGAACAACATCAAAAACCAACTCTTGTCTTAGCACATAACAAAACCTTAGCTGCTCAACTTTACAGAGAGTTTAAAGAATTATTTCCAAACAACAAAGTTGAATATTTTGTATCTTATTATGATTATTACCAACCAGAAAGTTATGTTCCTCAAAGAGATCTATATATAGAAAAAAACACAAAGATTAATGAAAAGATAGAAGAGTTAAGGCTCTCTGCTACAGCATCAATTGCTTCAAGAGAAGACACTATTGTTGTTGCTTCTGTTTCTTGTATCTATTCTTTAGGAAATCCAGAAAAATTTAAAGAAATGGGTTTTGAGATTAATCTTGGACAAGAGATTTCAAGACAAGAAATTTTAGAAAATTTAGTAAATATACAATATGAAAGAAATGACTTAGAACTTTCACAAGGAAAATTCAGAGTTAAAGGAGATGTTATTGATTTAATCTTAGGATATTCACAAAATATCATAAGAATAGAGTTATTTGGTAAAAAAATAGATAGAATAACAGAGATTGATAAAATAACTGGTGAAGTTTTATCAAAGATTAACTCTCTTTATATCTTTCCTGCAAAACACTTTGTTATTGATGAAGTTTCAAAACAAAGAGCTCTAGAGTCTATTGAAAAAGAACTAAATGAAGTCCTACCTTCTATGGGTGCTTTAGAAGCACAAAGACTTAAACAAAGAACAATGTATGACTTAGAGATGATAAGAGAAGCTGGTTATTGTTCAGGTATTGAAAATTATTCAAGACATTTTGATGGAAGAAAACCTGGTGAAAGGGCATACACCTTAATTGATTATTTTCCAAAAGATTTTCTTTTAGTTATTGATGAAAGTCATCAAACTCTACCGCAGTTAAGAGCAATGTATGCAGGGGACTTTTCAAGAAAGAAAAACTTAATTGATTATGGTTTCCGTCTTCCTTCAGCATATGATAACAGACCTTTAAAGTTTGTAGAGTTTGAAAAGAATTTCATGAATAAAGTTATTTTTGTATCAGCAACTCCTGGAGATTATGAACTTTCAAAATCAAAATTAATCTCAGAGCTTGTTATCAGGCCAACAGGCTTAGTTGATCCTCCAATAGAGATTCATAAATCTGAAGGACAGATAAACCATTTAATAAAAAACATAAATGAAACTATTAAAAAAGGATTTAGAGTCTTAGTTACAACTTTAACTAAAAAACTTGCAGAAGAGTTATCAGAATATTTTGCTGAACAAAACATAAAAACAAGATATCTTCATTCAGAGATTAATACTTTAGAAAGATCAGAGATTATAAGAGAATTACGTTTAGGAAAGTTTGATCTTCTTGTAGGAATTAATCTTTTAAGAGAGGGTCTTGATATTCCTGAGATTGGTTTAATTGGTATCTTAGATGCTGATAAAGAGGGTTTTTTAAGAGATCAGAGAAGCCTAATACAGATTATTGGTAGAGCTGCAAGAAACAAAGACTCTAAAGTTATTCTTTATGCTGATAGAATTACAGATTCTATTAAAAAAGCAGTACAAGAGACTGAAAGAAGAAGAACATTACAGCTTGAGTATAATAAAAAGCATAACATAACACCTAAAACAATTATTAAACCTATTGAAGAAAAGCACACAGAGATTAAAGATGTTAAATCTATACCAAAGAAAGATGTTTCTAGAATGATTATAGAGCTTGAAAAAGAAATGAGAAAAGCTTCTGATAATTTAGATTTTGAAGCAGCTATTACTTTAAGGGATAAGATTAATGTCTTAAAGACAAGAAAATAGTTTTTATTCTTTTAAAAATATTTTTTAATAAATATATTTTGATAAAAAATATATAAGGTGAACTAATATGAGTAAAATAACAACTATTCAATTAAATAAAAAAATTGTTACTAATCTTCAAAATTAAGACTCATCCTAGACAAACTTATAATGAGGTTATAAGTAACTTAATTGATTATAAATTAAAAACAAGTAAAGAAAATAAGTATACTGATTTTTTACATAAGATTCAGCAAGAAAAAATGAAGGAATTATGGGGTAATAAAGAAGATGAGGTTTGGGGAAATGTTTAATACACAAACATTGTTATTGTAAAGGTTCAGTTTACTGATACTCTGAAAAAATGATTGATAAATATTTGCTTACTTTATATATTAATAAAAGAAAACAAGTATATACTGATATTTTAAATAAACTTAATAAATTTTTTTAGTATACTATTTTAATTAATACTTTTTATATATTTTCTTAAATAAATTTAATTCCCTTTATTTTTAAGCTTATACTCTTATGGTTTCAAAATACAGTAACTCTTCTTTTTTTAAGTTTCACTTTTATGAAACATCTTTTTTTAAAGGTTTTTATCATTATTTTTAATTATGGAATCAAAATATTCATTTATTATTTCAGTAATTTCATTTATTTTTATTATAATCTTTTTTATATTCCTTGAAAAAGATTATTTAAGTGGAAAAGATTGTACTTGTAATAATGTTATTTCTCAGAATACTTTTTTTATCTTTTTAATATTAATTATAATTTTTTCAATTTCTTTATTTTATTATCTTCATTCTTTATCTTTAAATAAAAAAAATAAAATAATTTTTTCAAACCAAAAAACAATTTTTTCAATCTTAACTTTAGAGGAAAAATCTTTCCTAACAAATATCATTACAGAAAAAGGAAAAGTTGAACAATTAGTTTTAGCAGAAAAATATGGTAAAATTAAAGCTCATAGGTTAATTAAAAAACTTAAAGAGAAAAATATTGTGCTTGTAAAAAAAGAAAATAATAAAAATATAATTTTACTAAATAAAGAACTTGAATTAATTTAATAATTATAAAAATAAATTTAACCTTAGGTGATCTATATATGCAAACAAAAAAAATAGTTTTAAAAAATATTTTTTTATTAATTTTTTTATTTTTATTTTTTTCAACATCAATAAGTGCTCTAGATAATAATTTAGACATTAATGTTTTTGTAAGTAATACTTGTCCTCATTGTGCAGAATTAAAAGAATTCTTAAAATCAATTGAAAATAATTATGATTATTTAAATTTAAATTTTTATGAAGTTTCTTCAAGTGAAAATCAAGAACTTTTTTATAATTTAACACAAGCTCATGGTTTTCAACCTCAAGCAGTTCCTACAACTTTTATAGGTGATCAATATTTTGTAGGGTATAGTTCTCAAATGAATTCAGAAATCATTAATTTAATTGAAGATGCAAAGATTGAAGCAATTGATGTTAATGAAAATACAGATAATAATTCTTCTCAAGAAACAATAGAAAGCTCCTCTCAAACCTTTAATATACCATTGATTGGTAAAGTAGATTCAAGTGCTGTATCTTTACCTCTTTTAACAATAATTCTTGGTTTTTTAGATGGTTTTAATCCATGTGCTTTCTTTGTTTTATTATTTTTATTATCAATGCTTGTTTATGCAAAAAATAAAAAAAGAATGTTAATTATAGGGCTTACTTTTATTTTCTTTTCTGGTTTAATTTATTTTTTATTTATGTCTGCTTGGCTTAATTTCTTTAAAGTTACTCAAAATATTTCAATAGTTACAACTATTGCAGGAATAATTGCTTTAGTAATTGCAATTATTAATATTAAAGACTTTTTTGCTTTTAAAAAAGGAGTTACTTTATCTGTTTCAGATGATCATAGAAAAAATTTAATTGAAAGAATGAGAAATCTTCTTAAAGCAGAATCAATGACCTCTATGATGATTGGAACAATTGTTCTTGCAATTACAGCTAACATTTATGAATTATTATGTACTGCTGGGTTCCCTATGGTTTTTACAAAGATTTTAGTTTTAAACCAATTAAGTAATGTAAGTTATTATTCTTATTTATTATTCTATAACTTAATGTATGTTCTACCATTATTAGTTATAGTTTTAATTTTTACATACACTTTAGGTGCAAGAAAACTTTCTCAATCTCAAGGAGAAGCCTTAAAACTACTTTCAGGTATGATGATGTTATCTTTAGGAGGAATGCTTGTTTTTTCTCCAGGTCTTTTAAATAATATTTTCTCTGCTATTGGTGTAATATTTTTAGCTTTGATTTTAACAGGTATTATTATTTTTATAAAAAATAAAATTAAAAAGTGAGTTTAAGATATGAAATATAAAGAATATAATCTTCCTGATAATCTTTTATATAATAAAGATTCAAGTTGGATTAAAATAGATAAAGATATTGCTACATTAGGAGTTATTGAACCTATTGCAAAAACATTAAAAGAATTTTTATTTATTAAATTTTCTGATTTAAAAACTATTAAAAAAAAAGAAATATATGCTTCTCTTGAAACTTTAAAATGGTCTGGACATTTAACTTCTCCATTAAGTGGAGAAATTATAGAGATTAATCAAGATTTATATGACTCTCCAGAAAAAATAAATAAAGAACCTTATGCTTCTTGGATTATAAAAATAAAATTCTCTGATCTTAAAGAAATTAAAGAATTATTTAAGGCAGAAGAAATAATTGAATGGCTTGAAAAAACAATTAATAAAGGTGATTAAGATATGTGTGCTTTAGAAGAAGAAAAAAAATTTAATGATTTGTTTATTTATCTTAAAAAAAATAGTTCTCAACATATAAATGAATTTCAAAAATTTATGGCAACTGTTGAAGAAGATGGAAAACTTTCTTCAAAAATAAAAGAAGCAGTTGCTTTAGGAATAGCTATTAAATCTCAATGTAAGGCTTGTATTTTTTTACATACAAAAAAAGCATTAAACAAAGGATATACTGAAGAAGAAATCTTAGAGATTGCATGGGTTGCAGTTTTAATGGGTGGAGGACCTTCTTTAATGTACATGACTTATGTAAAAGAAGCTTTAGAGGAATATAAATGAAAGAATGGAGATTTATTCCTCTTGAAAATAAAGAAGACTCTTATATGAAAATGGCAACAGAAGAAGCTATCATGTCTTCTGTTAGAGAAAAATCCTCTCTTCCAACACTTAGGTTTTATTCTTGGAAAAATCCAGCTGTTTCTTTAGGTTTCTTTCAAGATGCTAAAAAAGAGTTAAATCTTGAAGAATGCAAAAAAAATAATGTTGAAATTTTTAGAAGAATAACAGGAGGAGGAGCTGTCTATAAGTCTCCTCTTTATGAAATAAACTATAGCTTAATAATAAGAGAAGACGATTCAATTATTCCAAAAGATGTAGAAAAATCATATGCTTTAATCTGTGATGGTATAATTGTTGGACTTAAAAAACTTGGTTTTCAAACAACTTTTAAACCAATAAACGATATTTTGCTTAATAATAAAAAAGTTTCAGGAAATGCTCAAACAAGAGTTGATAATGTTATTTTACATCATGGAACAATTCTTTTAAAACCTGAAAGTGAAGAGATGTTTAAGTACCTTAAGATAGATGATTCTAAGCTTCTTGAAAAAAAAGTAAAATCTGTAAAAGATCTTGTCTGTGGGCTTTATGATTATAAAGTGTTTACAAAAGAAGAAATAATTGATTCTATTTGTAAAGGTTTTAAAGAAGTTTTTAATATTACTCTTGTAAAATCTAATTTAACTGAAAAAGAAAAATTAATGGCAAAAGAGCTTTATTTTAAATATTGTGATGAAAAATTTATTTTTTGGAAATAATCTTTTTTGTATTTTACTCTCTTACAAACCTATATTCCTTATCAAGCTTATAACCTTTTTCAGGAGTAAAATAAACTTCAAAACCAATTTTGTCTAAAACTTTTAAAACATTAAAAACAGTTTCTTTATTTTTTATATTTCCTTGCATGTTTGATAATAAATGCACCATTTTTCTCGTAAAATTATCTCTGTTTTTTACACTTTTATTTTCAATTTCTGGGAGTATTTTTTTCATAAAGGCATGATTTATTTTAACAGTGGTATACCCTAAGACTTTTTTCTCAGGACTTACAACAGCCATAACATCATAACCATGTCTTGTTTTAGGATATTTAAACATTGAATCAATAAGTGAAAAAAGATCAGGAATTGCATTTCCATTATTATATCTTCCTTTAAGCTTTGGGTCTTGTAATTTAAAGTAAAAGATAGTTCCTTTTTTTTTATCTAAAGATTCTTTTCCAGCATTTGTTCTTTTTTGATTAATATTTTTAAAAATAGCATCAAACTTTTTAGAGTCAATAACTGTAAAAGAATTTAGTCTATCTCCTGTAATGTTTACAGTTTTTTCTCCAGGAGCTTTATAGAAAGATATTTTATTTAATCTATTGACATCAATATTTTCAAGAGATTTAATTTCACTTGAAAATTTAGGTTTTCCAATTTTAGGTAAGCCCTTAACTTTTGGAGTTATTCTTGGACTATTTTTTGGCTTCATTTTTCCTCACATAATTAAAGTCTTTATTTAAGGCATAACCGTCTTCAGGAGTGAAATAAATTTCCATACCTAAACTTTCCATCATTTCAAAAATATATTTTTTATATTCTGCACTCTCTACGTTTCTTTTAGTTAAAAAACCATCTATTCTTTCAATAAATTGTTTGCTTGTTGCTTTAAGGGTATTAATTTTAATAGTTGTATATCCTATAGGTTTTCTTCTTTTAGGGTCAATTACAGAAATAATTTGATATTTAATTGATTTTTGTCTATCTTGCATAAAAGAAACAATGTCTGATCTTGATGGAAGTGCCATCCCAAACTCTGTTTTAGTATTTTTAGGTCTTCTTTTTATTATGTGGGTGTGTAGAAGTTGTGATTTATTTTCTAAGCTTCTTATCTTTTTTTTCAAAGATTCTTTTACTTTTTCATTTAGTATTTTTTCAAATTTAATAGTATCTCTTCCAACGTGATCAATATGTCTTTTATATGAAACATCGTATGTACCTTTTCCTGGAACAGATAATAGTTGTATTTCTTTTTCTTTAATAGTTGGATCTTTTAAAATACTGTTAAACTTATTTCTTCCAATCCTTGATTTTGGAAATATGTTTGGTTCAGGAAGTTTTGGTTTTTTAATAAGTGTCTTTGGTTTATTATTAATAATTGAATTTGGTCTTTTCATATATATTATTCATTATAAATAGTATTAAAATACTATTCTTATATTTAAAAATTAAATAAATACATAATAAATATTAGTCACTACATAAAAAGTTAAGAAAACTAATGGTTCTTTTTTTAAAGCTGTTGTTCTATATTAAATATAACAATCTTTAATAACAGTTTTTTAATACATAACTTATTGGTGAAAATAAATGCTTGGAAAATACATTGTCTTAGATATTGAAACAACAGGTCTTAATAGATCAAAAGATCAAATAACCGAGATTGCTGCTTTAAAACTTGAAGGAAACCGAATTGTTGATAAATTTGAGACATTAATAAATCCTCAAATGAAAATTCCTGCTGAAATAACACAACTTACAGGAATTACAGATGACATGGTTAAAGAAAAGCCAACAATTCAAGAAGTTTTACCTAATTTTATAGATTTTATTAAAAAAGATATTTTAGTTGCACATAATGCTGTTTTTGATATTGGTTTTATAAATCATAATCTTAATTTACATTTAAAACAAACATTAGAAAATAAAAGTATATGTACCATGAATCTTGCAAAAAAAATTGTTTCAACAATGCCAAGCTATAGATTATCATCTTTATGTAATTATTTTGATATTAAAAACGAATATGCTCATAGAGCAATGTCAGATGTTTATGCTACAACAAAACTATTTACTAAATTTCAAGCAATAATGCATAATAATGGGCTTAAAGAAGATCAAGAAATCTTAAAATTCTATCAAGATCCTCTTTTAAAATTAAATCTTTCTTTAACTCATTTGATTTAATTTTTTGGATCAACTGGAGCAACAATCCACATAACAATATAAACAAGAAGCATTATTCCAAAACTTACAAATAAAAGTATAACCCATGCAAGTCTTATAAATACAGGGTCAACATTAAAATAATTTGCAAGTCCTCCTGCAACTCCACCAATTATAACATCTTTACTATTTCTTTTATATCTTTTTTTCATAAATTTCACATCTTTATAATTTATATATATATATTTATTCTATAAGTATATTTAAATATTGTTTTTTCTATATAATATTTATAAAATAAACAAAAAATAAAGATTATTTATGGATTATACAAAAGATTTTTTATGGAAAGAAAACTTAACAGTTTCAGAATTATTAGAAGGTTATGGAAAGATAGGTTTTCAAAGTTATGAACTTAAAAGAGCATCAGACCTTTTAGTTAAAATGAAAAAAGAAGGTGCAAAAGTTTATTTCTCATTTACTTCAAATATGGTAACTTCAGGTTTAAGAGGTTTTTTTGCACAGTTAATTGAAAAGAAAATGTGTGATGTTATAGTTACAACTGTAGGTTCAATTGAAGAAGATATTATGAAAGCTGATGGAGATAAGTTTATTTTAGGTTCATTTTCTTCAAATGATGAAGAATTATATGAAAGAGGAGAAAATAGAGTTGGTAATATTTTAATTACAAATGATCAATACCAAAAACTTGAAGCAAAAATTAAAAATTTACTTTTAGAAGTTTATAAAGAAAAAAAATCTTTAACAATCTCTGAACTTTTAAGAGAGATTGGTCTTAAGTTAAATGATCCTTCATCAATACTTTATCAAGCAGCAATAAACAATGTTCCTGTCTTTTGTCCTGCAATAACAGATGGCTCTTTTGGTTTCCACTTATATTTATTTAAAGAAGAACATAAAGATTTTAATGTTGATATTATTAATGATTTTAGAAATATTATTTTTTCAACATCACATGATGAAAAAAAAGGAATTGTTGCTCTTGGTGGTGGAGTTTCAAAACACCATATTATTCTTACAACTTTAATTAATGGTGGAGCAGATTATGCTCTTTATATGACAACAGCCTCTCCTCGCTCAGGAAGTCTTTCAGGAGCAACAACTGATGAAGCTAAGTCTTGGGGTAAGATTAAAGATAATTCTGATGCTGTAACTGTTATTGGAGATGTTACTATAACTTTTCCAATAGCTATGGTTTCTGCTCTTGATACTTTAAAAAAAGAAGGAGTGCTTTAAGGTATGCTTAAAAAAAGTATTTCAAAAGTTAGGTCCAGTATAAAAAAAATAAATCCTTTCAAAAGAGAAAAAAGTGTTTATGAGAAACTAAATGAAAGATATAGAGATGTAAGGTATGAATATTTTCCAGAAAAACCTTCTTTTAAAGAATTAAATGATGCTATTAATAAAGATAAAATAGTTACTTTCTTAACTGATAAAAAAAGAACAACAATTGTTGGAGAATCTAAATATATATCTTTTTTATCTTATATTGAAAGAGATGGAATTCATTTTTCAAGAGGAACTTTTAAAACAAAAGGTAAGAATTCTTTTAGAAATTTATATGATATTAAAAAATATGCTGATTTTTTAGTAAGATTTTCAAAAAAAAATAGAATTAAAGAAATTAGAACTGAAACTTGGCTTTTTGAAGAGTTTAAAGGTTTTGCAAAATATATAGGGGGTTTTAAATTGGAAAAAACTCCTGCAAATCTTAATAGAATTAATAAATATAGAGAAGCACTTTTAAAGAATAATGTTAAAAAAGTTGTATCTTTTAATTTTGAAAGAAATCAATTAAAGTGTTTTACAAAAGAAGGAAAAGAGATTTCTCTAAAACTAGAGCTTCCATCTTATGTTTTAAAGGTGTGATATTTAAATGAAATCAAATGCAAAATTTGTTTTTTCAAAAGAAAAAATATTAAAAGAATATAAAAAAGTAGAAAAGTTATCTGATATTGTTTGTTATAGTGTTAAGTCTAATCCTTATATTACTTCAGTTTTAGAAGAAAACACCTCTTCTAATTTTTTAATACATCATAATAATGAGATTGAAAAAATAAAAGATAAAAAAAAAATATGGTATATGCTTCATTCTCCTGATAAAGAAGAGATTAGTGTAATTTTTAAAGAAGGAATTGATAAATTTATTGTTGATAATAAAAATGATTTAAATTTTCTTTTAGAAGAAATTAAAAATAATAATTATAAGATAACTTTACTTTTAAGAATGAGACTTAAAGAATATACTGTTGTTACTGGTAAGTTTTTTGTTTATGGTTTTTATTCAAAAGAAATTAATGATTTAATTATTTCATTAAAAGATAATCCTTTAATTGAAAAGTTAGGTGTTCATTTCCATAGAAAAACACAAAATTTATCTGAATGGTCTTTAATTGAAGAGATTTCATCTTCTCTTAGAAAAGAAACTTTAGAAAAAATTGATTTTTTAGATATTGGAGGAGGGCTTCCTGTTTTATATAAAAACATTAATCCTAAAACAATAGAGGTTATTTATGAAAAATTAAAAGAACTTAAAATATTTTTAAATAGTTTAAATATTAAACTTTTAACTGAACCTGGAAGAAGTATTGCTGCACCTTCAGGAAAGTTAATTACAACTATAAAAAATATTGTTGATGATACTATTTTTATTGATGCATCTTTATTTAATTGTTCAATGGATACTTTAGTTACTCATATTAAACTTTTAGTTGATGGAGAAAGTGAAACTAATACTCTTAAACCTTATACAATTAAAGGTTTAACTCCAGCTTCAGAAGATATTTTTAGATATAGAGTATATTTTAAGGAAGGATATGTTCCAAAGATAGGAGATAAAGTTATTTTCTTAAATGCAGGTGCATATATCTATTATACAGATCTTTTTAATCTTGAAAGACCAAAAATTGAATTTATTTAGAAATAAAGTAATTTAAAAACTATTTGTTTCATAAATATATATAGTAAGTTTAATACTTTTTAAGTTGTTTACTTATTTAATAAAATTAAAAAAAGGAAAATTAAATATGACTAATTCTAATGAAAATTTTAATAGTTTAATTAAAGATAAAACTATTTTACAAGCAGTAACAAATATGGGTATTTTAAAACCAACTGAAATACAAGTGAAAGCAATACCTTTAATTTTAGAAGGAAAAAATATTATTGCAGAATCTGCAACAGGAACAGGAAAAACTGTTGCTTTCCTATCAGGTATTTTGCCAAATATTAATAAAGAAAAGAAAGTTCAAGCATTAATTATTGTTCCAACAAGAGAACTTGCTTTACAAGTTTTTAAAGAAGTTAAAAAAATGTCTGAAGTTAAAAAATTAATTTCATGTGCAGTATATGGAGGAGAATCTGTTTCTCAACAAGCAAAAGATATTAGATTTTCTGATATTGTGATTGGGACTCCTGGAAGATTAATTGATCAAATGTCAAGAGGGAATTTAAACTTAAAGTCTGTTAAATTTTTAGTTTTAGATGAAGCTGACAGAATGTGTGATATGGGTTTTGCAGAAGATATTTCTAAAATTATTGATATAATTCCAATTTCTAGACAAACTTTAATGTTTTCTGCAACAATTACAAAAGATGTTTCAAATATTGAAAGAAAATATATTCCAAATGCAGAAAGAGTTTCTGTTGAATCAAAAG
>JAQVRT010000001.1 GCA_028700905.1 Candidatus Iainarchaeum sp.
AAAATAAATATATTTATAAACATTAACTCTATATAATTATATAATGAACTATAAAATTATATTTTTATTTTTAGCATTAATTATATTAACTCCAGGGATTTTTTCTCATGTAAATTTATCAGTAGATCCTTCTGTTTCAAATAATACTGTTTATTTATCAAAAAATATTTCAAAAGAGGTTTTATTTCATTATACTTCAAATTATTCTTCAACAATTAATAATACTTATAGAGCTGAATATGATTTAAAAATATATTCTCAAGAACTAAAAGAAATAGATTTGTCTTTATCAAAAACAGAAGAATATTTTGTTTCAGATGTCTTTTCTTCTTTTGCTTTAAATATAAGAAGTTTAAATTTTATTGATCAAACCATTAATTTAAGAATAAAAGTTTCAATTTATGATTCTTTAAATAATTTGATTGATAGTGATTATTTATTTTTAAAAATAATTTCAAATAATTCTGAATATGAATTTTCAGACTCTCCAATTAACAAAGTTCCAGAATATAAGGGATATTCTTTATCTAGAGATAAAATGATACTTTTAAATTATTTAGATAAAGATAAGATTTCAATTCAAAATCATGTTGATTATTCTTTTGTATATGATGTTAATTGTACTTCTAATAACAAAGAACTTTCTTTAGATTTAAGATATGATGGAGATAACAAACATATTTTAGAAGTTTCAATAGATAATAATTCTGTTCAAGAAGATGTATTTTTTATTTCTTGTTATGCTTTTAATAAAGATGATGTTAAAGACATTAGAACAATTACTGTTAATTATTTAAATCAAGATATTAATGTTAGTGATGAAACTATTATTGAAGAAGAAATTATAGAAGATAACAAAATTAAAACTTTTTTTAAAAATATTTTTGAAAAATTAAAATAAGTTTATTTCTAAAAACTATCTGCAAGTAAGTGTACTACAACTCCTAAAAAACCTGCAAAAAAATAAACTGGATCTAAAAAAAGCAAAGGACTTGCTGTTAATATTCCAAAAGTAAACGAGTGTAGTGGACCTCTATGTTTTATTACTGTTAAAATAATTTCTAATAATAAAAGTATCCCTGCAATTATTAAAGCTGTTTGATCATTATTAATAATACTTATTCCTGTAAAAAATATTAATAAAAGAATAATAATTTTATCTAATTGTTTTCTTATCCAGGAATTATTTTTATCAATATCTGGTAGAAGTGTGTATACTATGAATATAAAGTATGCAATTAATATTTTTTCAATCTCAAGTTCCATTAAGTTTGAGATTACAACATATACAAAAGTAAATACAAATGTTGCAAATAAAACATGCCCTAATTTATTCATTTTTAAAAAATCCTTTTTTCTTTATAATATATATACTATAGATTTATTTATAAATTCTTATCTTCTTTAATATATATTAATATATTTTTAAAAATAGACTAAAAATGAATGAAATTATAAGTTATATCATAATTGGTATTTTACAAGGGGTAGTTGAATGGCTTCCTATAAGCTCTCAAGGAAATTTAATGATATATTTATCAAATATTTTAAATTTATCTTCTCAATTAAGTTTAAATTATTCTATTCTTTTGCATACAGGTACACTTTTAGCAGCTATTGTTTATTTTTATAAAGAAATTAAATCTCTTTTAACTTTTAAAAATATTTCTTTACTTTTTAAATATAATTTTAAATTATTAAAAATTAAAGAAAATACTTTGGAAAAAGATTTTTCTTATTTAAGATTTATTTTTATAACTGTTATTGTAACTCTTTTAGTTTCTGGTCCAATTTATTTTTTAATAAGTGATGGAATAAATAATTTCAATATACTTTTAATAAATTTAATTATTGGTTTATTATTATTTATTACTGGTTTTTTAATATTCTTTTCAAGAAAAATATTTTCAAAAAAACCTATTTTCTCAATTAAAAATTCTTTTCTCTTAGGATTATTTCAAGGTTTTTCAATACTTCCAGGGTTAAGCAGAAGTGGGCTTACAACTTCTTTACTTCTTTTTAGAGGTTTTAATCCAGAGAATGCTTTTAAAATTAGTTTTTTAATTTCAATTCCAACTATTTTTATTGGAGAAATTGCACTTTTAGTTTTTAATGGTTTATTTTTCTCTCCATATATTTTAATTTCAATTGTTGTTTCTTTTATAGTCGGTTATTTTACAATTGATCTTTTAATTAAATTTGCAAAGAAAATTAATTTTTCTTACTTTTGCTTTATTTTAGGTGCGATATATATCTTGACTTACTTTATTTAAATTTTAATAATATTCCTTCAATTCTTTTATATGTAATTTTAGGATCATTTAATCTTATTAATAATTCATTAATGTAATTTTCATTATTTTTTATTTTTTTAATTAAAACATTTGTAATATTTTCTTTTTTAATTTTAGGGATTTTTTTTAAAAAGTTTGAATAATTAATAATTATTTCTCTTGCTTCTTTTGAATTATAATTAAGAGAGATTAATGATATTATTTCTTTTGCTTTTTTAGAAGAGACTTCTTTATTGATTAAAAACTTTAAATATGTCTTTTTTTGTTCTATTGTTAGTTTATCTTCTTTGACAACTTCTCTTTTATTTATTTTTTTAAGAATTTCTTCTTCTTTTTTTAAATTAGTAAAAAACTTTTCTAAATTAAACTTTCCTTCTTTAATAGATGTTTTAATTCTTTCATAAATTACAGGATTTTTTTTAATGTTTTTTGTTAATAAATCTATTTCTTTAATAGTTAAATCTAATTTATATAATTCAGGATATTTTTTATCCATTTTAGCAAGAACTTCTTTTGTTCTTCTTAATGCTGTTTTATTTATGTTTCTTGGCATGTATAATCTTTCTTTTATCTATATTAATTTAAAAGAGGTATATTCTTTTAAATGTATTCTATAATATATTATATAAAAGATAAATTAAGGAGTGAATTAATTATGTCTGAATTTATTACAGAATTAAATGATACTAATTTTAAAGAAAAAATTAATGGCAAAGAAATTGTAGTTGTTGATTTCTGGGCTGCATGGTGTGGTCCTTGTCAAATGTTTGCTTCAATTTTTGAAAATTTTGCAAAAGAAAATCAAGATGTCTTTTGTGTAAAAGTTAATGTTGACGATTCTCCAAATATTTCTAAAGAATATCAAGTAATGTCAATTCCTACAATACTTTTTATTAAAAATGGAGAAGTTGTAAAAAAACAAGTAGGAGTAATTTCTAAAGAAATTATTAAACAAATTATAAGTGAATTATAAATCATTTTATATTTAAAGATTTAAAAGGAGTTTTTCAAAAATGAAACTAGAATTAAAAATTAAAATATTGGATATTTATGCAAATTATCCAATTGTTATTTTGCATCCAAGATCTTCATTAAGTTTAGGTGCACAAAATTTAGATCGATTAGAGGTTTTTAATGAAACAATAAATACTGTTTTTGTTTTAGATACTTCAACATCTTATGTAACTGAACAAGAAATGGGTATTTTTAGAGATACTGCTAAAGATTTAAATTTAAATGACGGAGATAAAGTGATTGTAAAACTTCAAAATCCTCCTCTTGCAACAAAATATATAATGGATAAAATAAAAAATAAAACTTTAGAAAAAGAAGAAATTGATGAAATTGTAAAAGCTATAGATAAAAATTCTTTATCAGAAGTAGAATTATCTGCTTTTGTAACAGGAGTTTATATAAATGGACTTAATCTTGAAGAAACTAATTTTTTATGTAATTCTTTAGTTGATATTGGAGATAGAATTAATTTTGGAGAAAACATTATTTTAGACAAACACTCTATTGGTGGAATTAATGGTAGAGTTTCAATGATATTAACTCCTATAATTGCATCTTTAGGTTATAAAATTCCAAAAACAGCATCAAGATCTATTACTTCTGCAGCTGGAACTGCTGATGCTATGGAAGTATTAGCTCCAGTAAGCTTTGATGTTGATGAAATTAAAGAAATTATTAATAAAACTGGCGGAGTTGTTGCTTGGGAAGGTAAATTTGATCTTTGTCCTGTTGATAATAAATTAATTGATATTGAGCATGCTTTAGGAATTAATCCAGAAGGAATAATGATTGCATCTATTCTTTCAAAAAAGAAAAGTATAGGTTCAACCCATCTTGTAATTGATATTCCTGTTGGAAGAGATGTAAAGATTAAAAATAAAGAAGATGGTGAACGTCTTGCAAAGAAATTTATAACTATTAGTGAGTCTTTAGGAATTAAATCTAAAGTTATTTTAACTGACGGTGATAAACCTTGTGGAGATTTCTTTGGTCCTGCTCTTGAAGCTAAAAATGTTTTAGAAGTTTTAGAAGGAAAATATCAAGATTCTGTTTTAGAAAAAGCTTGTCTTCTTTCAGGTGAACTTTTAGAACTTGTAGGTAAAGCAAAGAATGGAGAAGGTTATCTTCTTGCAAAAGAAATTGTAACATCTGGTAAGGCTTTAGAAAAATTCCAAGAAATAATTAAAGCACAAGGTGGAACTATTTTAAGATCAGAAGATGTTCCAAAAGCTAAATTTATACAAAAGATTTATTCTTCACAAGCAGGAGATGTAAATAACTTTGATGTTTCTAAAATAACTCATCTTGCAAAACTTTTAGGGGCTCCAAAAGATATTGAAGCTGGAGTTGTTTTATTTTGTCAAGTAGGAGATTCTGTACAAGTTAATGATGCTATATTAGAGTTCCATGCAAATACAGAAGAAAAAATATCAAGAGCTATTGAGTATTTAAAAGATAACAATCCTGTAATCTTTGATAAAATGGTTTTAGAAGAGTTTGAATAAAACTCTTTTTTTTTATTTTTTTATTAAATTATATATTTTTTCAAATTCCTTTACAGATATTTGTTTTACTTTTTTTGTTTGTATTTTTTCAGGAATAAGCTTTATTTTATCTAAAGAAATAATTTCTTTATTTTCAGAATTAGAATGTTTAAAACTATTTACAATATCTTTATTTGGATATCTAAATATATTTTTAATAAATTGATTAAAGTTTTCATCAACTTTTGTATTCTTCTTTGGAATTATTGAAACTATTGATGAATCAACTTTTGGTTTTGGAAAAAAAGATGCTTTTCTAATATTTCTAATTATTTTTATATCACTATGTGATTGTAAAAGTACACTGATTGAAACATAGTTTGCAAAACCTTCATATGCAACTAATTTTTCTGCAAATTCTTTCTGTACTACAAGACATGCTGGTTTTGTAGCTATTATCTTATCAATTATTTTTAAAGAAATTGAATAAGGAATAAATCCAACTATTTTATCAAAGTTAAGTTTAGATAAATCTACTTCTAAAAAATCAAAATTAATTATTTCTAGATTTTTATCTGGATATTCTTTTTTTAAAATTTCAATCATTATAGGATCTTTTTCAATTACAATTACTTTTTTAAAAACTTTTAAAAGTTCTTTTGTTACAAACCCAAGTCCAGGGCCAATTTCAAGAACTGTTTCTTCTTTACTTGGTTTTATTGTTTCAATTACTTTAGAAATAGAGTTTTTATCTATTATAAAATTTTGATCTAATTTATGATTAGGTTTAAATCCATGAATAAGCATTAATCTATATATTTCTTTTTGCATAATAACTATGTTTTTTATTTTTTAATAAGATATGGCATTGTAAATAAATTATATTTAATTTCTGGGCCACCAATAATTTCATCAATAACCCTATTTACAATTACCTTTACAGGATCTGGCATCATTTCTATTTCTCTAATATCATCAAAAGAAGTGAATTTTCCTTTTTTCTTAATATGTTCAATGATTGCCATTCTATGCTTTACACCTATCATTGGTAAAAGATCAAGTTGATGTCTTCTAAGTCCAATTGGTTTTGCATTATTGAAAAAATTAACAAATTTATCTGAATGTTCAGTTACAATTGTTTCAATTGCTTTGTCAAGTTCTTTTTTTCCAACATTTGATAATCTATTATAATTTATTCTTCTTACAATTAGATTTTCTGTGGAAATTTTTTCTTGAATCTTATAATTTTCTGAAGTAACAATTTCAAGTAAAGAAAAGTTAGAGCTACCAATACAGTGAATTACATCTGTTTGTTTAAATTTAATATCTTTCTTTAGTCTATCTAAAACTATTGCTTCTTTCATCATAAAATTAAATCACTCTTTTTTGTATTTCTTTAAAATTTCTATGATTTTTTCTTTTTTATCATCATCAACATCTTTTTCTTTTTCTAATATTAAGTTTAATTCTGTAACATTAGGTAAGATGTCTGTTATTTTTGTTGCAAGCTCATCAGATAATTCTATTTCTATTAAAGCTGCTTTTAACTTTTCTGAAGTTGCAGGTGTTAGGCTTGCAAATAATTTTGCATGCTCATGTGCATGTTTTTGTTCAAAATTTAATTCTTTTTCTTTTGCTTTTTCAGTTAATACTTTCTTAACTTCGTTTAATGTAACGTCTTCAACATATTTATAATTCATTTTTTCACCTTTTTAACTTTAGGTATTTGTTTTATAGGTTTTAAATGAACTCTTTCTGTTATAACTTTCTTTTTTAAATTTCCATCATAAATTTCCATAACTGGAGCTTTTCCTTGGAAAGAAACTAATTTACCTGTTTTTCCTTGCATTCTTTTATGAGGAAGTCCTTGATGTTTAGAACTGTTAATGTTAATTTGATATGTTCCACCAATTTCAACTGGTTTTAATACTTCATTAACTGTTGTTTTTGCTCTAACATTTCTTTTCATTAAACTTCTTGTTTTTGCTCTTTTACCTTGTGCTTTTTTTCCTGACATATTTAATTACCTTTTTTTATATTTTTTAAGATTTTTAAAAAATTAGCCACTAGACTAATAAATATCAAAATCTATTAATTATTCAATATATATTAATAGAATAGATATGTTTTAAAAGAGATTCTTAAAGAAAGAGGTTATTGAAAATTAATTTTATTTATATTCCTTTAAAAACCCCTTTATAAACATTTTGTTTTATAATATATCTAGAGTGCATATAAAAAAATAGGTGATTTCTTATGTCTTATAAAATACAAAATTTAGTAGCATCTTCTAATCTTGAAACTACATTAGATCTTTATAATCTTGCAGCAGCAATACCAGATGTTGAATATGAACCAGAACAATTTCCTGGAGCAATATTTAAACTTAAAGAACCAAAAGTAACTTTACTTTTATTTAAGAATGGAAAATTAATAATTTCTGGTGCTTCAAATGAAGATGATATTGTTGCAGGAATTAAAAAAGCAACAAAATTAATTAATGAAATTCAAAAAGAAGTTAAAATTAAAAAATCCATTAATTATAATATTGTTAATTTAGTTGCAACTTCAAATCTTAATAAACCAGTTGATTTATTCCAAGCAGCAGTTACTTTAGATGATATTGAATATGAACCAGAACAATTCCCTGGTGCAATAATAAGAATTCATAATCCTAAGATTACTATTCTTTTATTTAAGAATGGTAAAATGATTTGTGCTGGTGCAAAATCAGAAGCAGATATTAAGAAAAGTATTACTGTTGTTAAGAAATTATTAAAAGACAATAATTCTGAAGGTGAAGAAAAATTATCTTTCAAGCCTGAAAAGAAAACTATTGTAAAGAAATCAGCTAAAAAGAAATGATTTCTTTTTTCTTCTTTTTTTATCAAAATATTTAAAAACAATCTATTTATAAACTTTGTGGTTCTTATTATTTATGTTAGCGGCCATAGGAATGGAGAAACACCTGGACCCTTTCCGAACCCAGAAGTTAAGTCTATTGCCGTTTTAGTTCGCTGTTAGTTCATGCTAGTAGCGTCTTTAAAGCTGCTAACATTTAATATTTTCTTTTTTTAAATTCTGTTTAAAAAAAATATTTATTAAAAGCTATTTTTTTAAAACAACTTTTTTCTACAGTTAAAATTATTTTTCTTTGTAATATAAAAATCTTTTTTAAAATATATAATTCAATTTTTTTTACAAACTAAAAATATTATTTAATAGCTGTTTAGATATAACTTAATAAACTTTCTAGTTTTTTTAAATTAAATATCTTTTAATATATTTCCCTACACATTTATTTATTATAATTATTTATTTAAGGGGAAAAATATATGATAGATACAAAAACAGAATCAAATGCATTTAATACATTCTTTACAAAACATAAAAAAATTATATTTATATTACTTATTTTTTTAATGGCTTTTGCTGTTAGAGGTCATCTTTTAAAATATGACAATATGTTTGAATTTGATACTTATTGGCACTTAAGAATGACAGGTTATGTTTTACAAGGAGATTTGCCTGATAATGATCCATTAGGTTTTTATGCACAGGGTGGATCTTCACTTGAAAATAGGCCTTCCTTTGTATGGTATTTAACTTCTTTTTTGTATATTTTATTTACTCTCGGAGCTCCCTACAATAAAGCATTACTCATGGAATTTGCAAGGTTTTTGCCAGCCATCTTTGGGGCTTTAATCTCAGTTGCAATGTATTTTTTAGGTAAAGAAATTTATAATCGTAAAGCAGGATTTATAATGGCAATAATTACTGCTACAATTCCTGCATTTGTTTATAGAACCATGGCTGGATTTTATGAAGAAGATGCTTTAGGATTTTTATGGATGATTTTAGGTTTTATTTTCCTTGTTAAAGCAATAAAAAATATGCATTCAAGAAAGCAAAATATAAGATACTCTTTATTATCTGGTTTGTTTTTTGGACTTATGGCTTTTACTTGGTCTGCATTTATTTTAGTACCTTTAATTGTTGTTTCATTTTTAATTGCAAATTTAATATATATGGCTTATAAGAATTATTCTAATAAAGATATTGCTTTATTTTTAAGAACTATTGTGATTTCTTTTGTAATCTTTGCAGCTTTAGCATCAATTGCTCAACCAGGTTGGGTAAAGACTACAGGTAATTATGTAATTGATAATATTCCTTTAAGTAAAGAAAATATTGATAAACTTTCAAATAATGTTACTTCTGATACAGATGTTGTAAAAGCGTCTGTTGGGGAAGAAAATACAGGAAAACAATTTTTCTTATACAAGTATAGTTTTCTTTTATGGATTCCTTTTGTTGTGCTTTTAATAATGCCACTTAATTTATTATTTTCAAAAAAGAAAGATAATTTAACATTATTACTTTTCTTTTGGATTTTTATAACTTTATTAATGGCTTGGTCAAAATTAAAGTTTACATTCTATTTTGGAATACCGATTGCTGTATCTGCAGGATTTTTAATTTATTTTATAAATGAATGGATTAATAAAAATTCAACAGTCTTAAGAAAAAGAGTTTTTGCAATATTTGTTGGTTTGATTTTATTAACTTCTATTGCTGCTGGAACTCATGAAGTTTATTCTAAAGTGCCACATATTGTTGAAAAAAATGACTGGAGAGAGTCAATTTTTTGGATTGGAGAAAATACTTCACCAGATGCAAAAATATTTAATTGGTGGGATTATGGTCACTGGATAACTTATTTTTCTGAAAGAAAGGCAAGTACTGATAATACCAATTCAAATATAGAAGGTACAAGTGAATTTGGATTATTTATTTTAAGTCAAGATTTAAATTATACTGCAAACCTTATGAAAAAATATGATGCTGATTACTTTATTGCAGATAATGGTTATTTTAATAGATATGCTTCATTTGGATCTTACGGTTTTATAACTACAAATTATCAAGATCCAAGAATTACAAGTTATATTTCATTTACTTTAGATTGTTATCCTGGATCTTTAGGTGATGGTAAACTTGCATATAAATGTGGAGAAAATATCTTTTCTGAAGAAGAAATTAATTCAGTTCCAACAGTTTGGACTGATAAACCAAAAGATGTAATGAATGGAGTTCCAATCTTTATGTATCGTTTAGAAGATAACTCTAAATTATTTATTTTAAATACTTCTTCAAATAATTCTGCATTTGCAAAAATATGGTTTAATGAAAATATTCATTCTCAATTATTTTCTTTAGCTTATGAAAATGGAGATGTAAGAATATATGAAGTTAATAAAGAAAAAGTGAACGAATATGCAGAATAGTGTTTTATTCTTTATATTTTTAGGTTTTTCTTTTTTCTTTTCTTTATTTTTATCTTTGTTTTTAGTTCCAATGTTTATTAAAATTATTTCTAAAACATCTTATCTTGGAAAAGATATGAATAAATATAATAAGGATTTAGTTTGTGAGCTTGGAGGAGTTCCAGTTTTTTTAAGTTTTATTTTTTCAATTTTTTTAATAATGTTGTTAAATTTTATTTTAATTTCAATTTTTAGTTTTAATTTTTCAGTAATTGATTTTATTCAGTTTAGTTTAATTATTATTGCTTTATTTTCAATATTTTTTGTAGGATTTATTGATGATATTTTAGGTTGGAAAAAAGGAATTAGTCAAATACAACATTTCATTTATCCTTTAGTTTTTTCAATTCCTTTAATTATATATGCTTTAATTTATGAAATTACAACTCTTTATATTCCTTTATTAGGTGTTTTGAATGTAGGTCTTGTTTATGCATTTATTTTGGTTCCAATTGCATTTACTGCAACTACAAATCTTTTAAATTTACTTGCTGGATTTAATGGTCTTGAAGCTGGTATGGGAATTATAATTTTTTTAACAATTTCAATTTTTTCTATTTTTCAAGGAAATATTACTCTTGTAATTATTTTATTTGCATGGATAGGTGCACTTTTAGGTTTTTTAAAATTTAATAAATTTCCATCTAAAATGTTTCCAGGAGATATTATTACTTTAATTAATGGTTCATTAGTAGGTATTTCAGCGATTGTTTTAGGTTTAGAATTATTAATTGCTTTTTTAATTATTCTTTTTATAATTGAATTTATTATTAAAGCAAAACATAAATTTAAAACAGAATGTTTTGGATTAATTTCAAAATCTGGAATTATAAAACCAAATCCTAAAGGTGGATCTTTAACTCATTTTGTTTTAAGTAAAGGAAGGTTTACTGAAAAAAAATTAGTTAATGTTTTTTATATTTTACAAGGAGTAATTTCTGCAATATCATTAATTCTTTTCTTTATTGTGTATATTTGATGTATTATGAGGTTAATTTCTTTTAGTAAATTTTTAATTATATCAAGGCCTATTCTTTTCCCACTTATTTTTATTTGTTTATTGGTTGCTTTTTTTTATACTTTTAGGTCTTTTAGTTTTCTACATTTTATTGATTTAATTTTTATTTTATTGTTAACTTTTCTAGTTCCATTTTTTACCTTTTCTATTAATGATCTAGTAGATTTTTATTCTGATAAAAAAAATATTAGGAAAAAAAATATTCTTTTTGGAAAATTTCAAAAAGATTTATTATCTTTTAAAAGTTCAATTTATTTATATAATTTTTTAATATTTTTAGTTCTATTTGTTTTTTCTTTAATTTTTTATAATTTAGACACTGTGATTATTTTATTACTACTTTTATTTTTTCTTTATTTTTATTCTGCAAAACCAATTCGATTTAAAGAAGTTTTTATTTTAGATTTTTTATCAAATGGAATAATTACTTTACTTTGTTTTGCTTTAATTTATTCTTTTAAATATTCTATTTTTAATTTGCCATTAGGAATTTATTTAATTTCTTTGGCAATTTCTTCTTATCATTTAATTGCAGCTCAATTAGATTATTATCCAGATAAACTTGCAAATCAAAAGACAACTGTTGTATTCATAAATAATAAGCATATAATTTATTCATTAACTTTATTATTAAATTTACCTTTATTTTTAATTTCTTTTAATTCTATTTTTAGATATTTAGTTTATTTAAATATAATTATTATTTTAACTTTGTGGTTTTTTCCAAAGGTAAATAAAAAAATAATTTTTTGTTTGTTTATTATTTTTTGGACATTTATTTGTATTTTTTATTTAATTTAAAAATCAAATATTCTTTTTTGAAATTTTAATCCTTTTAAAATTTCTGATTTTTGTAAAATCCATTTAAGATTTAATTTTTCTTTAATATATTCTATAACTTGATTTAAATCTTCAAAAATAATTTCTTCTTTTTCTAAAGATTCTTTTATTGCTTCTCTAATAACCCAAACACCTTTAGAATTATATTTTTCATCAATATCTCTAAGCACAATAACGCTTGCTTTTTTATTTATTTTTTTTAAATGTTCTAAAACTACTTCTCTTGCAGCATAGTAAGCACCTGTTATTTGATTTGCATATTCTTTTTTTGGAGTGTTAATTTCATAGTCTTGAGCAATTAAATTGCCATTAACATATTCAAACATTTCAAAACTCCAAGAATAAGGCATGAATATTACATAAAAAGTATTGCTATAAAAAGTATATTTGTGCATTTTAAATCTATCAATAGTTTGGTTATTTTCTACTTCTTTAAAAAATTCTTTACCTAAAATATCATCTATTGATGTTATTGACCATCTTGTCGGTACAAATATTCTATTTTTTTTAAGACCTAAAAGTCCAATAGATAATAGTTGTTCAATCTTATAAACATCTTTTGTTTTATTATAATACTCTACAATTGCATCTTTTGCTTTTATTTGAGTATCTCCAGTTATTTTATCAACTGTTCTTGAAACTTTAATATTGTCTATTATTTTTATTTTTTCAAGTTCTAATGCCTTGTTATTTATTCCTGTTATTTTTTCATTAATATTTAATTTTTTAATATTGTAATTAATTTCAACTTCAGTTTCTTTATCTGATTTAATTAAATTTTGAAGTTCAGTTATCTCACTTTTATTTTTCACTGCATCTATTTTAGAATAATTTTTCACTGCAAATATTTGTTTTTGTCTATTTTTTTCAACTTCTGATATTTCACTTTTAATCCATTTTTCAGGAGTATTTGAAAAAGCTTCTTTTTTATCATTAAATATTCCTGGACCTATCATTAAGTTTGGGTATGTGTTTTCATAAACTATATTATATGGCTTTGAATAGGCTTGTTTTTTAATACTCATGTTATTTATCTATTTTTTCTTCTTTTAACTATATATTATTTTAAGATAGGTTTATAAATTATTTTATAGATAATTAATATATTATATTTATCGTTTCGCTATAGAAACAAAATAATAAAGGATATTATAAGACCTTTTAAAAAAAAGGATAGTGATTAGTGTATGTTTAAATTTTTAAGTTTATTTATTGATAAAAGCAAATCTCCTAAAATATCAAGGAGAAATAATATTGCAATTTTTGTAGATGGTCCTAATATTTTAAGAAAAGAATTTAATGTTGATTTATCAAAGATAAGGAGATATTTACAAAAAGAAGGTGTTTTAAAAGTTGCAAGAGTATATCTTAATCAATATGCAACAGATAAGCTTATGGAAGCAGTTGTAAATTTAGGTTTTGAAACTATAATTACTGTTGGAGATGTTGATGTTGCAATGGCTGTAGATGCAACAGACATTGTTCATAATAAAGAAATTGATACAATAGTTTTTGTAACTAGAGATTCAGATTATCTCCCAGCAATTTTAAAAGCAAAAAAGCATGGAAAGAACACAATGGTTTTCTTAGTTGAAGAAGGTTCTGCAACTGCTCTTAAAAACACTGTTGATAAAGTTGTTTTTATGGATAAATTAAAATATGAATAGATTATGAATTTGCCAATATCAAAACCAATTGTTGAAAATGTTTTCTTAGATGTAATTGATCCAGTTAAATTGTTATCTGATCTTAATCAAAAACAATTTACTGGTTTTATTTATCTTACTGTTCATTCTTTGAATAATTTTGAAGAAAATATTTTATTGTTTTTAAAAGGTAATATATCAGGTTCTATTTATTTAAATAATACTTATAATGTTGAAATTTTTGGAAAAGAAGCATTTGATTTTTCAATTAATAATTTAGGTTATAATGATGGTATTATAAATATTTATGAATTATCTGCAGAACAATTAAAATTAATATTAATTTTTAATGATAAAATAAAGTATGAAACAAAAATAGATGAAAAGTCTATTTTAAAATTAAATTTTAAATATAATGAAAATTTATTTAGAGAAAGATTAAAGAATAAAATTTTAAATGTTAAATTAAGAGAAGAATTATTTGATAAATTTAAAATTAATGAGTTATTAAGGTTATAATTTATGAAAAAAATATTATCTAGATTTCTAACAAGGTTATCTACAAAAATGTTAAATATTGATGATTTAAAAACTCCTAAAGAGTTAGAACCATTATTAGAGTATAGACCAGTTAATTTATGTTCTAAAAACTTAGATGATTTTTTATTGAAATTAAGACATAAACATATTGTAAATCATATAATTGTTACTGATCTTGAAGGAATAGTTATTGGTAGTACAGAAAAAGACTTAAGAGAGGGTTTTAAAAGTGCTGCAATGTATAATTATATAAATACAGAAATTAAAGAATTATCTATTATTTTGATTGAATCAAAAGGATGGAACATAATATTTAAATATAGTGACAATGTATATTTTATTAAAGCAAATGATAGTCTTAGTAGAATAGAGGTTATGGCTATTGTAAAAGATTTAGAAAATTATTTAAAAGTTATAAAGTGAAATTTATATGAGTGAAATATTAACAATTGCATCAGGAAAAGGTGGTGTTGGAAAAACAACTTTGACAGCTAATTTAGGGATTGCTTTAAGTGATTTAGGTTTCAAAGTTTTATTGATAGATGCAGATATTGCAATGTCAAATCTTAGTCTATTAATTGGTCTTGAAAATCCTCCAATAACTTTACATGATATATTACTTGGTTCTTCTTCAGCTCAAGATGCTATTTATGATGGACCAAATGGAATAAAGATTATTCCTTCTGGACTTTCAATTTCTAATTATCAAAGAGTAGATGCTGAAAGATTAATTTCTGTTGCAAAAAGTTTAATTTCAGATTTTGATTATATTTTAATTGATGCTCCTGCTGGTATTGATAAAAATGTTTTATCAGCAATTTCAGCTTCAACACAAGTATTGTTAATAACTGAACCAACATCTCCTTCAGTTGCAGATGTTTTTAAAGTAAAAATTGTTTGTGAAAGATTAAATCAAAAAGTTTTAGGAATTGTTGTAAATAAAGTAAGTAGTACTAAGGGTGAAATTTCTGAAAAAGAAATCATGAAAATGCTTGAACTTCCAAGCTATGGAACTATACCTTATAGTGTAGATATAAGAGAGTCTTTCTTACTTAAAAAAATAAAACCTATTCTAATACATAATCCTAATAGTCCTTCTGCAAATTCATTTAGATATATTGCAATAAGATTATCAGGAAGAGAAGTAAAAGTTAAAGAAGAAAAAAAGAGCAGTGGCTTTTTTAGTTTTTTAAAAAAATTATTTTCAAAAAAAAAATAAGGTGATTTAAAATGAGTGATTCAAAAATAACAAGACCATTTGACATGTTAAACAATGCAATTAATAAGCAAGTTTTAATACAGTTAAAAGAAAATGTTCAAATCAGAGGTAAATTAAAAGCATTTGATGTTCATATGAATATAGTAATTGAAGATGCAGAAGAAATAATTGATGGAAAAATGAAAACTAAATATGTTGAAACTTTAGTTAGAGGAGACAATATAGTTTGGATAACTGTTTAAAATTTAATTTTAAAATAAGATGTGTATTATATGATATTGGCTATATTTACTAAATTTATTGAAAATTTTAATAATAATGTTAAAGATAGTCTTTATGATATAATCCCTCTTAACTATATATTTATTTTTGTAATTGTAATATTTGTTTTAGTTGCAATATTAGTTTTTTCAACATTAATTTTACCATTATTTAAAAAGTCTTCAAAAAGACTTTATAATAGATATCTTTTTTTAAGAAATGAAATGAAAAGAGTAGATACTCTTTATTCTCAAAAAAAAATTATTTTTGATGAATATGTTTCTTTGCAATTTCAAAATGCTCAAGAATATTATCAGATTGTAAAAATATTATCTTCAGATCCTAAATTTAAATCTAAACTTCAAAGTTATACTCTTCAGGATAATTTATCAAAACCAACTCCTCCTTTAAAAAGACCTTTAACAAAAGAAGAAAAAGATTTACAACAAATTGAAAAATTAACTTCTGTTTTAAAACCAAAAGCAAGTAATTTTACAAAAGAAGATATATACAGTGTTTTGCTTTACGAAGGTTTTGAAGAAAATATTATTCAAGGAGTTTTAAGAGCTTTAGTTTCTCAGAATGTAATTTTTTCAAAAGTATCTTCAACTGAAAATAAAAAAGATTTATCATCATTCTTAGATAATTTAATTAAAGGTAAGGAATCAGATCTTAAAAATCAAGGAGAAACTTCTCAATCAATCTCATTTGATAAAAATAAAGATAATGAGTTCTTTAAAGAAGATTTTAAAAGAAAAGAACTTAATTTTGATAATATTAAAGATGTGGATTATACTTTTAAGGTTGAAGAAGAAAAAGAAGAAAAAGTTGGTTTCTTTAAAAGATTATTTGGAAAAAAGAAAAAACCACCTGTTAAAGCATCTATTACAGAAGTTGATAGTATCTTAAAGAATATTGAAAAAGAATTAAAGACTAAAGAAATTTAATCTTTAATCTCTTCCTGAATTTATTAAAAGTATAATTCCAATAATAATTAATATTAATCCAAGATATATATTTAATCTTGATAATACTCCTGGAAGATCTGGAATGTACATTCCAATCCCAATTCCCATTATTATTCCACTAGCAAGAGATTTTCCCATATTTTCTATTCTCCTATTTTAATTGTTCTTTTATTATTTTATATATTGATGATAAGGTTTTTAAATTAATTTAGTTTAACAAATACATTCTTTTTAATATTTATCTAATCTATTATTATATTGAGAAAATATGAATTTTGAAAATATAATTTTTGGAAATATTAATAATTTTGATAAAGCTTTATTAAAAGAAATTATTGATCATCTTAATGAAAAAAAAATAAACTATTTCTACTTAAGTGGACTTTGTGAAGATTTTGGAAAAGAGTATATAAAAAACAATAATTTAGATTATTTTTTTAATATTAATAAAATCTATCATGTAGATCAATCTTATTTAGACACTCTTTCTGAAATTGATTTAGAGATTAGAAAAGAGAAATATAAAGTTTCAAAAGATTATATTGACCAATATTATAAAATCTATTTTTTAACTAAATTAAAACCTAACCTTAATAATGAAAAAACTCTATTTATAGGGAGTGATATTTGGACTGATGCTTATTATATATCTGAATATACTCTTGCAAATGTTGTTTTATTAAAACCAGAAATTACATTTAATAAAGAAGAATTTAATAAAGATTTAAAAACAATTAATTGTTTTGAAAATATATCTGATTTTAAAAAAATAATTGAAGAAGAAACTGAATTTAATTATTCTAAACTAAAGTCTTTTGCAAAAAGTTATTTAATTTCAAAGACTGTTGGTAAATTAGATTTAGATTTAAGTAAAATATATAAAAAGAGTGATAAGTAATGGAAATAAAAGAAATAAAAGCAATTAGAGTTTTAGATTCTAGAGGAGTTCCTACAATTAAAACTTTTGTAAAAACAGAAAATGAAACAGGATCAGCATCAATTCCTTCTGGAACTTCGGCTGGTTTGTTTGAAGCTTATGAACTTAGAGATACAAAATCTAAAGATTATTTTAATTTAGATGTTTCTAAAGCTATAAAAAATGTAAACACTGTAATTAATAAAAAATTAAAAGGTAAGTTTGTACTTGACCAAGAAGAGATTGATAAAACATTATTAGAGCTTGATGGTACTGATAATAAATCTAGACTTGGTGCAAATGCAATTCTTTCTGTAAGTCTTGCTGTTTCAAGAGCAGCTGCAAATGAATTATCTATGCCTTTATATCAGTATATTTCTAGATTAAATAATAATAACAATTTTAAAGATCCAACTCCTCTTTCAAACATTATTAATGGTGGACTTCATTCTGGATCTAATATTGCTTTTCAAGAATATTTAATAATTCCAAAATTTAAAGAAATCCAAGACTCTATAAAATCAATGAGTGAAATATATCATTCCTTAAAAAATATTATTTCAAAAGAGTATGGTCCTTCTTCTACAAATGTTGGTTTTGAAGGGGGTTTTGTGCCTAACTTTAAAGATGTTAATGAAGAAAATCCATTAATCTTAATTGAAAAAGCAATTAAAGATGCAGGATATACAAGAAAAGAAATTGGTTTAGGGCTTGATTGTGCTGCAAATTCTTTTTATAATGAAAAAGAAAAAAAATATTTTTTAAATAATAAAAATTATTCTTCTACAGAATTATTAGATTATTATTTAGAGCTTATTAAAAAATTTAAAATTAAATCTATAGAAGATCCTTTCTTTGAGAAAGATAAAAAAGCATGGCAAGAGTTTAGTAAAAAAGTAAATTCTTCAATCAATGTTGTTGGAGATGATCTTTTAGTTACAAATCCAACTTTAATAAAAGATGCTATTTCTAAAAAATACTGTAATTCTCTACTTTTAAAAGTAAATCAAATAGGGACATTAACTGAAAGTTTAAATGCATTTAATATTTCAAAAAAAGCAGATTGGAAAGTTATTGTCTCTCATAGATCAGGAGAAACTGAAGATAATTATATTTCAGATCTTGCATATGGTATTAATGCTGATTATGTTAAATTTGGTGCTCCTTCAAGAGGAGAAAGAACTTCTAAATATAATAGACTTCTTGAGATTAAAGAAATAAAAAGTTAAAGAGAAAGAAAATTATTCTTTCTTTTTAAGCATAGGAAGTCCAGTTCTTTTATTTTCTATGACTTTATAACCATTTGGCAAATCTATTGAATCTGTAGAATCTCCAGAAAAGAAAAAAAGATGTCCTTTTTTATGAAGATAATATGTTTTTCCATTTTTTTTATTTTCTTGTGAATAACCCATATTTTAACAACCCCCTTAAAATTGTTTTTAGAATAAAATATTTTTTTCTAATTATTTTAAATATTTTTAATCTAGAAACTAAACTATTCAATATATAGAAACAATTCTTTTATAATATAGTTGGTTTTTTAGGTTAATTTATTCACTGTTAAAAATAACGATACCTTTAAAAAACATTTATAAACATATTTATTTATAAGTTTAATATACTTTATAATATTTAAAAGGTGAAATGAAAATGGCAGATGAATTTGATTTAAATGAAGACATGGGCTCTACTTCTAAAAGATCTGGAACTTCAAAATTAAGACTTGAAGGAATAATTCCAATTGTAATAATAATTATTGTTGTTTTATTAATTGCTTTTAAAACAAACATATTTTCTGGATCTTCAGAAATATTTAGTGGAAAAGGATCAGCAGTTTTAATAATTGGTTCTCCAAGCCCTAATTTACAATTAGTTTTAAACAATGCAGAAAATAAAGATTTAATTAAAGAAAAAAGACAGATAACCATGGATGCTCTTTTGTATAATCCTACTGAAAGGATAAAAGGGTATGATGTTATAATATTAGATCAAAGTTTATCTGCTGATAAATCAATTACAAGAACAGCAGGAGAAGCAATAGCTTCTTTTGTAAAATCAGGTGGAAGTTTAATGGTTGTTTTAAACTCTGGAATTGAAAGACCAGGAGATCCTTCAGTTATTGGTTGGAAACCAACTTTTGGAGACATCATTCCTGTTTCTTGTGATCCTACACTTTATAGTACTCCAAGTTGTAAACAACAATTAAGAGTAAATGGTGTTTTACATGCTAATAGATACAATAGTAAACAAGGTGCATATAAGATCATGTATGGTATTGAAAAAGTACCTGCACTTGAATCTGCTGGACTTATTTCAACAGAGACATATCCTGTAACTGTTAATGGTAATGAAATTGCATATTTAGTTGATTCAAGAACAGGAACATATTATCCTGCTATTGTTGAAAAACCATTACTTTTAGGAAAAGTAATTTACTTTAATTATGATCCTGGACTTTCAGAAACAATTTTTGTAAATACTTTAAAATATTTAAGTTAGATTTTTTTAAAAAAATAAAAAATCTTTCTCTTTTTTCTTCTTTTTTTTAAAAAAATATACATTTAAAAACACTTCTCTGCTATAATTATATTACTTTTAAAGCTATTTATAGTTTTAATATTATTAAAAAAACCGATATAACTGCTTAAAATAAAGCAGGAGGTGCAAAGTAGATATGGATAAAAAGACATTAGAGTCTACCATTAAAGATTTATTTTCAAAACTTAAGAAAAGAAATTTTGATGAATCAGTAGACTTAATTGTAACATTCAAAAATATGAATATTAAAAATAAAGATCATAGATTTGAATACTTTGTAAGTATACCTCATCCATTTGTAACTAAAATAAAGACACTTGCATTTGTTAAGAATAAACAATATTTAGAGTCTTTAAAAGGTATTGTGGATAAAGTAATTCCTGATGAAGAAATATCAAAAATTACTAAAAAAGAAGGTAAAAAACTTGCAAATGAGTTTGATTTAATTTTAGCAGAAGGTCCTGCTATGCTAACTGTGGGAAAATTTTTAGGACAAGTTTTAAGTCCTAGAGGAAAAATGCCTACAATTATGCCACCATCAGAACCAGCTGTAAAAAGTTTAATTGAATCTCAACTTTCAAAAGTAAAAGTGACTAATAAAAAAAGTAAATCTTCTGTTTCTTTAATGCTTAGAATTGGAAAGAAAAGTCAAGATGCAGCTTTTATTGCAGAAAATACTTTGTCTGTTTTAAGTTCTCTTGGAGAAAAACTTCCAAATGGAAAACAGAATATTAAAGATGTTATTTTTAAAACAACAATGAGTGCACCTGTTAAGGTAGGAGGTGCTTTATAGATGACAAGACATCTTAAAGAATGGAGATTAAAAGAATTAGGTGTTATTTCTGATCTTATCTCTCAATATAAAACAATTGGTATTGGTGATTTGTATAATTTTCCTTCAGCTTTACTTCATAAGCTAAGAAAAAATACTCCTGAGATACATTTTAAAGTAACAAATAGAAATATCTTAAAAATGGCTCTTGAAAAAATAGGTCAAAAAGATTTAATTGAAAAGCTTCCTGATCAACCAATATTGATTTTATCAAATAATAATGCTTTTGAAATATATTCTTCAATTAAGAAAAATAAATCAAAATCAAAAGCAAAGGTTGGTATGTTATCTCCAATTGATATTGTTGTTCCTGAAGGAGACACTGGTCTTGCACCTGGTCCTGCACTTTCAGATCTTAAAAAAGTTGGTATTAAGGCTCAAGTAAAAGGAGCTACAATCCATGTTACAAAAGATACTGTTATTGCAAAAGAAGGAGATGTTATCAATGAAGATATTGTAAGTACTTTATCAAAGCTTGACATTAAACCTGTTGAATTAATTTTAGAAGTTGTCTTTATTAAAGAAGATGGAATAATTTATTCAAAAGATGTTTTAGATGTTGATGCTGAAACAATATATAACAATTTCATAACTGCTGTAAGACAATCAATTAATTTAGGTGTTGAAATATCTTACGCAACAGAACTTACAATTGAGCCTATGATAATGATGGCTGAATTGAAAGCAAAAGCCTTAGAAAAAGAGGTTGAAGAAAAAGGAAATTAAATTTTCCTTTTTTTTATAAAAAAAAATTAAAAATAAGAGGGTGAATTAGTATGGATTATATCTATGCAGTTTTATTATTACACAATGCAAAAAAAGAAATTACAGATGCAAATGTTAAAGCAGTATTAACTGCTGCAGGCGTTTCTGTTGATGATGGAAAATTAAAAGGTCTTTTAGCTTCATTAAAAGAAGTAAATATCGCTGAAGCTATAGAAAAAGCATCAATGCCTGTTGCTGCTGCAGCTGGTCCTGCTGCTGAAGTAAAAGAAGAAAAGAAAGAAGAAGAAGTTGAAGTTTCAGAAGAATCAGCTGCTGAAGGTTTAGGTTCTCTTTTCGGTTAGAGGTTTTCTTTAACCTTTTTTTTTTTTTTAATTAAAGATTTTTTAATAAACATATAAAGTTAAGAAAAAGATTTTTTCTTTTTCTTTATTTCTTTTTCTCGGCCTTTTTCTTTAGATATCTTTTTAAACGTTTAGTAATTATATCTATTTATCAATAAGCCCCAACACCGTTATAAAGTTCTTGCAATAGGACAAGGTGTTGGATGATATTATTATGTGTCTGAAAGATAGTTTAATAATTTTTATAGATAATGCTTATCTTAAAAAAGTATATTCTTTTTATAATAAATCTAATTTTAATTTTGATATTAAAAAATTTTCAATGAATCTTGCAAAAGAAAACAAACTTTTTTGTAAAAAAATATATCTTTATGACGCACCTCCTTTTGAAAATAATTCTTTAAAGATGGAAAAATATAATTCCTTTAAAAAGTATTTAAAAAAAAGAAATATCTTTATTAGAGAAGGCAAATTACAAAAAATATCTGATAGGTATACTCAAAAGGGTGTAGATAGTTTACTTACAATGGATCTTTTAATTAACTCTTTTGAAAAAAATGCTTTTAATTTTATAATTATTACTGCTGATACTGATTTTGTGCCTGTTATTGCTGAAGTTAAAAACAAAGCTATAAAAGTTATTTTGTATTGTTTAATAAATAAATCCAGACATTTCTTTTTATCAAATCATTTATTATCTATTTGTGATGAAGTTAAGATTATTAAAGAAACCCATTTTAATTAGTTTCTTTCTCGGCCTTGTTCTTTCAATAAATATATAAACTATTTATTCTATTATTATATATCATGTTAGAAGACAAGTACATTACTTTTCCATATATAAAGAAAAATACTGTGGAAAAAAGAGTTTATCAAGAACTATTGACTGCAAAAGCTATTGAAACATCAACTTTAGTTGTAGCTCCAACTGGTCTTGGTAAAACCATTGTTGCAGTTTTACTTATAGGGTTTATATATAATCCAAAAAAATCAATTTTATTTTTAGCACCAACAAAACCTCTTGTCTCACAACATAAAAAATCTTTAGAAAAAGTTTTAGACGTTGATCCTGATAAAATAATACTTTTAACTGGACAAATTCCTCCTGAAAAAAGAAAAGAAATTTATTCTCAAAAAGGTTTAGTTATTTGTGCTACTCCTCAAACAATAGATAATGATATTAAAAATAATCTTTTAAAAGAAGATAACTTTAATTTAATTATTTTTGATGAAGCTCACAGAGCTGTTGGAGAATATGCTTATGTTTCTATTTCTTCTTTTTTTAATGAAGAAACTAAAAGACTTGCATTAACTGCATCTCCTGGTTATAATAAACAGAAAATTAAAGAAATTGCAGATAACTTAAAAATAAAACATATAGAAATTAAAACTGAATCTGATTTAGATGTTATTGATTATGTAAAAGATATTGAGATTGAAACTGTTTTTGTTGAGCTTGATGGAGTTTCAAAAAAAATTTCAAAACTTTTAGATTCATTTATTTTAAATAAAATAGAACTTTTAAGAAAACTTAATTTATCTGTCTCTTCAAATTTTACAAAAAAACAAATATTAATGGTTCAACAGCAGTTATTCAAAAGACTTGAATCTTCTAAAAATTCATTAAATTTTGTTGCACTTATAAATGTGTCTTTAGCGTTAAAAGCACTTTATGCAAAAGAGTTAATTGAAACTCAAGGTTTTTTACCTTTAAAACATTATCTTGAAAAAGCTTTTGTAGATTCTAAATCTTCAAAAACTACAAAAACTTTAAATCAATTTGTAAATTCTAAAGAAATTTTAGAAACTTATTCTTTATTAATTAATCTAGATTATTCAAAACCAATTTATTCTAAGGAAAAAGAAATTGTAGAATTGGTTAAAAACTTTATTTTAAATAATCCTTCTTCAAAAATATTAATTTTTAATAATTTTAGAGATTCTGCTCAAAATATTTCTAATTATTTAAATCAATATGATCAGATAAATAGTGTTAGATTTGTTGGACAATCTTCTAAAGAAAAAGATAAAGGATTATCTCAAAAAGAACAATCTCAAATAATTTCTGACTTTAGAGATGGATTAAACAATGTTTTAGTGTGTACTTCTGTTGGTGAAGAAGGACTTGATATTCCTTCAGTTGATTTAGTTATTTTTTATGATGCAGTTCCTTCAGAAATAAGATCTATACAGAGAAGAGGAAGGACAGGTAGGTTTAATGCAGGTAAAGTCATTATTCTTTTAAACAAAGATACAATTGATGAACATTATTATTATGTTTCTTTAAAGAAAGAAAAAACTATGAACAAAAATTTAATTTCCATGTCAAGAGATGGAGATTTAAAAATTGTTAAGAGAAAGAAAAAAGTTCAAAAAAATTTAGGTGATTTTTAAAAAAGAGTTGTGATTATATGGATTTATTAGAGTTTATAATTGAAGCTAAAAAGAATACATATGCATCTTCTCGTTTAACAGATAAATTAAATAAAGATGGTTCTAAAGAATTAATCTTTGAAAAAGCTTCTTTAAAGTATGTTGATAAATATTATGGATATAATCCTTTTTCAGGTCAAGAAATTATTTTTAAAGAAGATAAAAGTATTTGGGCTATGAATTATTATGGATTTATAAAAGATCATTTAGTTTCTGAAAAAGAAGTTTATTCTTTTTTAAAAAAAGCTTTACTTAATGTTGAAAAAAGATTTCCGTTTAGAGGTCCAAATATTTATAGAGAAGGAGATTTTGAATATTTTTCTGATACTTCTGGATTTATTGAAGAATTTAATGGAAAGGAAAGAATTGATTATAATGGTAAAACTGTGTATCATGGTTTTTATCATGGTGGTCTTTTAAGAGATAAATTAATTTAATTTTAAAAAATGATTTTTTATGACATCAAAAGAAATAAATATTATTTGCGATACTAGAGAAAAAGCTTCTTCTGTTTTATCTGAGCTTTCTTCTCTTTCAGATAATGATATAAAAGTTAATGTTATTTTAGAACAATTATCTGTTGGAGATTATCAAATTTCTGATGATATTGTAATTGAGAGAAAAACCTTATCTGATCTTGAAACTTCAATTATTGATGGTAGAATATTTTCTCAATTGCAAGATCTTTCTCTTGTTAAAAGATCTGCTTTAATTATTGAAGGAGACCCTTTTTTATTGTATAATAGTAGAAGAATAAATGGTAAAGCGCTAATTGGTTTAATTACTTCTGTTGGACTTAATTATAGAATTCCTTTATTTTTTACAAAAAATCAAAAACAAACTGCTTTATTTTTGTATACCATGGCAAAAAAAGAACAACTTAAAAATGGAACTTCTGAATCTAAACTAAGGTATCAAAAAAATAAAATGTCAGGTACTCAATTCCAATTATTTATAATGCAGTCTTTTCCAGATGTAGGACCTACTCTTGCAAAATCTATTTTAAAAGAATTTAAATCTATTAAAAATATTTCAAATGCAAGTATTGAAGATTTATTAAAAGTTCCAAAACTTGGACCTAAAAAAGCTCAAAAAATAAAATATCTTTTTGAAAGAGAATATTAGTTATATTTAAATATATTTTTAAACATAATTATGTTTATATACGTTATTATGTGTAGGTGGTTTTTTTATGGTGAGTGTTACTTTAGCTGTTTCAAAAGAAATAAAAGAAAAGATGAATAAATATAATGAAATTAATTGGTCTGAGTTTATTAGACAAAAATTAATTTCAAAAATTAATGAACTTGATAAAATAGAATATATTTTAAAAGATGAAAAAAAAATAACTGAATGGTCTTTAGATATTCAAAAAAAATCAAGAACTTCTTCAAATAGATTTGATTCTCTTAAAAAGATGGGGTTGATTTAATTTGGATGTAGTTGTTGATTCTAATATTTTATTTTCTTATTTTTGGAAAAATTCAATAACTAAAAAAATAATTGATTTAGATATTTTCAATCTTTATTCTCCTGATTTTGCATTAACTGAAATTAATAAATATAAATCTGATATTATTAAAAAAACAAAAATTTCTTCTTCTGAGTTTAATTTAGTTTTAGATGAACTAAAATCAAAAATAAAGTTTGTGTCTGTTTTAAAATATTCTTCTGAGTTTAAAAAAATTGATTTAAATAAAAAGCCTGATGTTAATGATGTAGATTTTTTTGCTTGTTCATTATATTTAAATGCTGTAATTTGGTCTAATGATGTTATTTTAAAGAATCAATCTTTATGTGTTGTTTTTAATACAAAAGATATTTTAGAAATTATTAAAAAAATAAGTTATGTTTTTTAAAATAAAGAAAGTGCTATTTTTTCAATTATTTCTTTTTCAATATTCTTTTTATTTTTAATATTATAATAGTTTATTATTTCTTTTATTTTAGGAGAGTATTTTTTAGTAATTTTTTTAACATCTAATTTTTTTAAAACATCTTTATTTATTTTTTTCTCTTGACTTAAGATATTTAAAAAATAATTGTTTTTTCCTTCTTTAATATACCAATCTTTAGAAATTCCTTTAATTTGATTTGTATTTGAAAGAATCATTAAAGTTTCTGTAAAGAGGTTCTTTGAAATATTGATGTTTTCTATACATCTTAATTTTCCATTAAAAATAGCCCAATTAATGTGGTTTTCATTGTAAATTAGGGGTTCTGGAACCAAAATAATGGATATTTTCCCTTTTTGCTCTTTTTCTATGTTTTCAATTCTTTTTAAATATTTTTCTATATTATTAATATCTATAGAGCAATATATATTTTCTATATAATAGCTTTTTTTAAAAATACTAAATGAGTTTTTCATATTAATATATTGAATAATTTAGTTTAAAAACATAATTATATTTTAAATCAAGGAGTTGAATACAAAATGGTTGAATGGATTAAAAAATCAAAAAGAAAAAAAACAGGTGGAATAGATAACTCTGTTAATTTTAAAACAAAAGCTTTATCTGATAGAGGTGGATCTTTTGTAAAAACTGTTGTTGATGATTCTGAAAAGAAATTTAAAGAAAGAACAAGAGGCGGAAATGAAAAATTAAAAATTTCAAAAGCATCTACTGTTTTAGTTTCAGATAATGGTAAATCTTTTAAAGCAAAAGTTTTAAATGTTGTAGAAAATCATGCAAATAAACAATTTGTAAGACAAAAAGTAATTACAAAAGGTTCAATTGTTGTAATTGAAAAAGATGGTAAAGAACATAAAGCAAAAGTTACTTCAAGACCAGGACAAACAGGTCAAGTTACTGCTGTTTTAGTAAAATAGATTTTAAGATATGTTAACTTTTTTTAAAAAAATTAAAAGAGATTTAAAGACTAAAAAAAAATTAAAAGAATCTCTTTATTTTTTATTATTTTTTATAATTTCTTTTTCTCTTATTTATCTTTTATTATCAAAGACATTAATTTATAATTTCATAAATTATTTTTATGGTTCTCTTTCAAGCACTCTTTTAAATATTTTTTATAATATTCCTTCTACTTTTTATTATGATTTTATAGAACAGGTAACTTTTCTAATAATTCCAAGTATAGAGTATCCTGTTGCAATTGTTTTCTTGTGCACAGGTATTTTAGAGTTTTCTTTAATTATAAGTGCTATTGTTTCAACAATTGGTTTTTCTTTAAGAAAGAAAATAAAATGGGTGTTATTTTCTTCTTTCCTTGTAATTATTTTTAATCTTTTAAGAATAACTTTTACAATATTTATAATTGATTATTTTAATTTAGAAATAGCTAACTTTTTCCATGGTTTTTTATTTAGATTATTTTTAGTATTTATTGTTATTGGTACTTATTATTTTTTCTTAAAATCTTAAATTTTTATTTTTTAGGACCTTTCTTAATCTTTGGTTTTTTCTTTTTACAATTTTCATTAATAATATTAATCTCTTTTGTTAATTTATCATTCTTTTTTTGAAGACTTGAGATTTCACAAAGAATAATTTCTGCAAATTCTTTATTTCCTTTATTTGATCTTATCATGTCTTTACAGTATTCTATATTAATGTTATTAAGTTCAATTTTTTCAGAATTAGAAATTGTACCTACTCTGTTTTTTTCTTGTAATTTATTTTTTCTTTTTGCAATTGGAGATGATGAATGGTTCCATTTTTTATTTATTTCAGTTGTCATTTCTGCATCTCTTCTTTAATAAGTTTTTTCACTTGTTCAATAGTTGTATATTCTAAAGGATTAATATTATCAATTACATATTTCATTTCTTTTAAATCTTCAGCTCTTGCATATCTTTTTGAAAACATTTCAAGACTTGATTCAATCCCTTTCATTCTGTTTTCAATATCTTTCATTTTTTTAAAAATTTCTTCAATTTTTTCATTAGATGCAAAAGATCCTTGTGAATCAGAAGTATTGGCTGAAGCAATCTTTTTATTTAAAACAAGGATGTTTCTTCCAAGTATTTTTTCATTATGCACAAGATATTTTATTTTTTGTCTTAAAACAAGAAGACTTGATTGTAAGGCTTTAATATCTTGATACACATTTTGTGATTGATCAACCATGATTAGTTCTTCTCTTTATTGTTAAATTTTCTATATTTATATAGTAATAGATAATATTTAAAGATGTTTGTTTTATTTTTAAACATTTCTTTTTCTAAATTAACTCATAATAATTTAGTTCAGTTATTAAATTAAATACCTTTATAAACTATTTGTCTCATAAATATATAAAAATAAATGAGGTGTTATAAAGATATGAATAAAAAAATATTAAATATTTTCGGAGTACTTTCTGTTTTAGTTTTTTTAGTATTTGTTTCTTTAAACTTAAGTGCAGAGAGATTTGATGTTACTGATATTTCTTACTCTTATGTAAGTTATAATTATCCATATTACCCTAATGCTCAATACTATAATAATTACTACAATTATTATGACACTTATACTCCTACAGGTTATGTAAATTCATATACTGGTTATATTAATTATCCAGTTTATTCAACTTATGTTCCAACTTATTATAACACTTCATATGTTACATATCCTTCATACTATTATAATACAATCAGTTATGGAAGTCCAGAAGCATATGTTTCTTTTAGTTGGCAATAGATAAAAAAGAGGATTTAAAGGTTTTATTATGAACTATAAATATTTTTTTGTATTTTTATTAGTAGTTTTATTTTCATCAATGGTATTTTCATACACAATTGGTTTTGATTATGCAGAAGTTAGAACTACAAGTTATCCTAACTATCTTAATTATCAATACGCTCATTATTATGATAATATTGATTTAAGATATGGAGTTTATGGGAATGGAATTTCTTCTCCAGTAACAGTTATAGTTTCTCCAAAAGTATATGGAATAACAACAACTGGTCAAAGAGTTTTTGTTCACAATATCCAAACTCACTCTTTTATAATGAACCCTTCTTCTTTTTATACTTATAGTTATAATCCAATGTTTTCTTTTGATCCTGCATATCAAAGTTATGAAGTTGTTTTAGATCTTCAAAGTTCAGATGGTTCTTTTAATAACTCTGTAAGTAGATATGTTTATTCTCAAGGAACTAATCCAAACCCTACAGGAGATGATCCTACAGGAGATGATCCTAATGTTGTTAGTTGTGATGATTTTTATGTTTCAGGAATGGAAAATATTTATTTAGATGAAGATTCAAGAGAATATTATAATCTTTATTTAGTAAATTCAGTTGACTTACCACTTACAATTACTTCAGTTACAGTTTCTCCAGAGAATCCTAGTAACTTAGAAATTGAAGATATTACTTATCCTTTTACAGTTTCTGCTCTTCAAACAAGAAGTGCACAAATTGAACTTTTTACAGATACTGTTTCTTCTGATTATTCAAATAGTTTTCAAATAGAAGTTAAAGGTAAATATGATAATTCTTTAACTTGTGAAAAAACATATAATGTAAATTATAGAATACTAGATGCTGAACTTGAAAATAATGGTTCTTGTAGTGATATAAGAATTTTAGATGATTATTTTACAATGAGTGATAATTCTTCTAAAACTTTTGAAATTGAAGTTTCAAATGCTTCTCAAGATTATTATTTTGAAGTTGATGATATTGATTTAGATACTACAAATGATTCAATAATTGAAGCTAATGTTAGAAACACAATTGATAAAATTTATACTGATTCTTCTAAGTTTTTAAAAATAAATGTATCTTCAGATGACACTTCTTTTTACAGAACTGAAAAAATAGATTTAGAATTAACAGGTTATTTAAAAAGAGAAAACAGAGAAGATAAAAAATGTAGAATTAGAGAAGAAGTTTCAATTAGAGTTTCTCCTGATTCATCAACTGGTAATACTTCAAACGAATGTGATGATATAAAAATATATACCAGAGATGTCTTCCAAGATTCTCAAGTTACAAAAAATTACTCTCTTCAAGATGGTTTTTATATTTATAATGGAACTAATAAAAAATTCACTGTGTCTGGTATTAATTATAAAGACAATACTATGTATGCAGATATTTTTTCAAAATCTTTTGATTATACTCTTTATCCTAGATCTTCTAATGCTTTAAATTTTGATATAAGAACAAGTGAAGTTTCAGAAAATAAACTTTCAAATGCAGAAATTTCTATTCAAGGATATTTTGAAGGTGGACTTTCTTGTAGTTATTCAGATGTAACTTCAAATTTTAATTTAACTATAAGAGAAGAAAACGATCTTTGTTCAAATGTAGGTATTTATGATGGTAGCTTTGTTGAGGGTGAAAATTATTTTACAGTTTATAATAATACTAATAAAGACTTTACTGTAAATGATATTATTTCTCAAAATTCAGTTAACTCAAATGTAGGTGTAATTGATTCTTCTTTTAAAGTTTTAAAAAATTCACAAAAAACTTTTAGAGTAGGTTCTTCAGGAAATGGTAGTTTTGAGCTTTTAGCTAAAGGTATTTTTTCAGATGGTACTTCTTGTGACTATACTCAAACAAGTAGTGGTTATTTTAATAGCGACTCTGGTTATGATTTTTCAGATACTTCTTGTGAATTTGAATTTAATTATCCAAATGTAAAATATATTTCTTTAAATGGAGATTCTCTAAATTTTGATTTTAGAAACTTAACTGGTAAATCTGGTGAGATTAGACTTTCAGCAGTTGGAGCAGTTATTGAAGATCCAATTATTAAGTTTTCTTCATATGCATCTTTTAATAAAGAAATAGATCTTTTAAATATTAAAAATCCAAAAATGGTTCTTTATACAATTGAAATTTATGGTTGTTCTAAAAAATCATATTTTACAAATCTTTATCCTTTAGAAAATCCTATTCAAGGAGAAGTTTCATTTTTAACATATCCTAGTAATTTAGTTTCAACAAAAGATAAGTTTATAAGTTCTTTTTCACTTAAAAACTCAAGTGGAGTTTCAGAAGATGTTGAAATTAAATTTTCAGGATTTACAAATGCATTTAATTTTGTATCTTCTCCTTATCCATTAAACCCAAATACTTTTTCATCTTCAGATAATATTTCAACAGTTACAATAAATCCAAACTCTACAAAGAATATTTATTTTGGAGTTAGTGTTTTAGAAGATGCTGAATATAAAAAATATAATGGATATATAGAAGTATATAGTAACAATAAATTATTATTTAAAGAACCTTTATCAATAGATAGATCAATTACTACAGATAATTTATTAGTAAATACTGTGGTTGAAAAAACATCTGTTAAAAATACTGTTCTTTTAACTTTTACTTTTGAAAATAAATTACCTGACCTTACAAGAGAACTTTATTTATCTTTTGAAGATGAGAATAATTTTCAAGTAGATGGTAATAGAAATATATCTGTTGAACCATTAAGTGTTCTTGAAAGGAGCTTTACTATTGAATATAATGAGGGTTCTTTGTTTAAGTATAATTTAATTGATCAAGATAATTCTTCTCTTGCATATTCAGGAGAAGTGGATTTAAAAGAAGTTGATGATTCTTCAAATCTTTTGTCTGGATTTTTTACTCTTTCAGATACAAAAGGATTTATATTTGGAATTGTTCTTATATTACTTATAGCTTTAATAATTTTCTTAATAGTTTATGGAGATAAATCCAGAACTAAAAGAAAACAAGAAGACCAAACAGTTGTAGAAACTAATGAAAAAATAAAAGAGGAAATTAAACAGGAAGAAATTTCTAAAGAAGAAAAATCAGAGGTTTTAATCGAAAATAAGCCTGTTTTAAAGCCTGCAGGCCCTAGACAAATAACTTTAGGAGAACTTGATTAAGTTTGTTTTTTAGAAGAAAATAACAAACCCTTTATAAAGTTTTCTGTTCAAAGATTATTATATAATGAAGAATTAATAAAGCTTTGTAGACTGTGTGTTAACATAGACAGTTATTAACCATTTTTTAAAAAATTTGGTTAACATATAAATGCAAAGCTTTTTTTAAAATAATGATTGTTTTTTAATTTTTTAAAAAACATTTGTAAAGTTTAAAAAATTGTTTTATATAAAAAAGTGTAATTTATTTTGTGTAAAAAATATTAATGTGTAACATATATGCCAAAAAAATATAAACCTAGAGCTGGATCTATGGCTTTTTACCCAAGAGTAAGAGCTAGATCTATAATCCCTAAATTTAATTCTTATAATGGACTTGAAAAAGATGAGTCTGTGTGTAAACCAATTGCTTATTATGGTCTTAAGGTTGGAATGATGCAAGCAACTGCAAAGAATGCTCATAAAAACACTTCCTCTTATGGTCATGAAGTTGTTTTGCCAGTTACAGTTATTGAGACTCCTGATTTAAAAGTTTCAGGTGCAAGGCTTTATAAAAATAAAAAACCTATAACTGGAAAAGAAGCTGTTTCTGAATTTTTGAAATTTGATAATCTTCTTTTAAAAAAAATTAAAGGAAAGAAATCAAATGATAAAAAAGAATTAGATGCTTTCTTAAAACAAACTGATAAAGCAGATGATCTTGTTCTTTTATGTTATATTGATACTAAACAAACAACAATTGGTCAAAAAAAGCCAGTTCTTGTTGAAATTCCTTTGTCTGGAAAGTTTGAAGACAAAATCTCTTATTTTAAAGAAAAATTTACTAAAACATTACCTATTTCTGAAGTTTTTGATGTTGATACTAATTTAGATGTTAAATCAATATCTAAAGGTCACGGATTTACTGGTCCTGTAAAAAGATTTGGTATTAAAATACAAAGACCTAAAGCTCAACAAATCCAAAGACACGTAGGTTCTATTGGTCCATGGCATCCTGCTACAATCATGCACACAGTTCCAAGAGCTGGTCAACATGGTTATCATAATAGAGTTGCTTATATGAAAAAACTTTTAATGATCGGTAGTGATTTAGAAAAAGTAAATCCTAAGGCTGGATTTAAAAAATACGGTGTTGTTAAAAATAACTATATTTTAGTTTCAGGAAACGTTCCTGGTGTTACAAAAAGAGTTGTAGCTCTTAGAAAATCTACAAGAAAACCAAGATCTAAATTGACTGTCACAGATGTGAATATAATTAATTAATAATTTTGATTGTTATGAAAACAAACGTTTATAATCTTTTAGGAAAATCTATTAAGGAAATTGAAGTTCCAGAATACTTTAGACAAAACTACAGACCTGATCTTATTAAAAGAGCTGTTGTAGCTTCTCAAAGTAATTCTTATCAACCAAAAGCACCTTCTCCATATTCAAATAGATTAAATACTGCAGAATACAGAGGTGCAAGAAAGAAAAACACCATGGATAATTCTATTAATACTGGTAAAGCAAGACTTCCAAGAACAAAAAATAGAAGAATTTTAATGGCTGGAAGAGTTGCAGGTGTTGCTCATGCTGTTGGTGGGCCAAAAGCGCATCCTCCAAAAGTTACAAAAATTTTAATTAAAAAAATTAATACTAAAGAAAGAACAAAAGCTATTTTAAGTGCAATTTCTGCAACTGCAAATTTAGGACTTGTTTCTACAAGAGGACATGTTGTGCCTCAAGAAATTTCTCTTCCTATAGTTTTTGAAAATTCTCTTGAAAATTTAACTAAAACAAAAGAAGTTTATGATGTTTTAGAATCTTTAGGTCTTTCTGATAATGTTGAAAAAGCAAAAGATAATAAGTCTTATAGAGCTGGAAAAGGAAAGATGAGAGGAAGAAGATATAAGAGAAGAAAAAGTGTTTTATTTGTTTTAGGTGACTCTAAAAATTATAAAGTTTTCCAAAACTTAGAAGGTGTTGATGTAATTGATGCATCTAAACTTTCAATAAAAGAACTTGCTCCAGGAACACATGCTGGTAGACTTACTATATTTTCTGAAAATGCTGTTGAAAAATTACAGGAGAGATTTTCAAAGGTGATGTGATATGGCTAAAACTTTAGAATACTATGATATTGTTGAATATCCTGTGATTACAGAAAAAGCTGTTGATTTAATTTCAACACAAAATAAATTAACATTTATTGTAAATAAAAAATCAAATAAAGCAGAAATTAAAGCTGCTGTTGAAAAATTATATAAAGTAAAAGTAAAAACTATAAATACTTTAGTTGATAGAAAAAATAGAAAAAAAGCATTTGTAACACTTTCAAAAGAGTTTAATGCTCAAGATGTTGCAAATAAATTAGGAATATTATAAGGGTTGTAAATTATGGGAAAAAGACTTAGACTTCAAAGAAGAGGAAAAGGAACTCCAAAATATGCTGCAACTAATAATGCAAAAGTTGAAATAAGATATAATTATTTTAATGATACTCAATGTTTAAAAGGACAAGTAGTAAAATTATACTCTGATCCTATAAGAACAGCTCCTGTTGCACAAATTTTATTTGAAAATGGTTCTGTTGACAATGTTGTTGCTTGTGAAGGTTTAAAGACAGGCGATAGAGTTGTTTTCGGAAAAGGTGCAGAAGTAAAATCAGGAAATGTTTTATTTATAAATGATATTGAACCTGGAAAAACTATCTTTAATATTGAAAAAAATTTTGGAGATGGTGGTAAATTTGTAAGGGCAACTGGACAATCAGCAACTTTAATGAGTAAAAAAGAAGATGTTGCAATAGTTAAGATGCCTTCAGGTAAAATAGTTAATTTTCCATTAAATGTTAGAGCAACAGTTGGTATTGTTGCAGGTTCTGGTAGACCAAATAAACCTTATGTTAAGGCTGGAAATAAATTCCATGCAATGAAAGCTAAAAGCAAACCTTATCCAAGATTAAGAGGAGTTGCAATGAATGCTGTTGATCACCCTTTCGGTGGACTTCAACACCACGTAGGTCATTCAAAATCTACATCAAGACATGCTCCATCTGGAAGAAAAGTTGGTGCTATTGGATCTAAGAGAACAGGAAGAAAGAAAAAGTAAAGGTTGATTTTAAATGGATGAATATTACGGTTTTAGATATAAAGGGAAGACTTTAGAAGATCTTCAAAAAATGTCTTTAAGAGAGTTTTCAAAAATAATTTCTTCAAGATCAAGAAGAAATCTTTTAAGAAATGAATCAGATCCTTTCTATCAAAAGTTTGAAAAAAACATTGATGTAGATGGAACAATAAGAACTCACAGAAGAGATATTATTGTAATTCCTAAAATGGTTGAAAAAACAATTAATGTTTATAACGGAAAAGAATTTGTTCCTGTTGTAATCACTGAAGAAATGCTTGGACATTATTTAGGTGAATTTGCACTTACAAGAAAAAGGTTAAGACACGGAAAAGCAGGAATTGGTGCTACAAAATCAAGTACTGCAATTAGCGAAAGAAAGTAAATTGGTTGAATATTTATGTCAGATAAAAAATATAATTTTCAAAAAAAAGTTAATGAGAAAAAGATTGCAAAAGCATGTAAACAAAATGCTCCAATCTCAACAAAATATTCTGTTGAATTCTCAAATTACTTTAAAAACAAGCCTTTAGATAAAGCTATAAAAATCTGTGAAGATATTATAAATAAAGAAGATCACCTTCCTTTAAAAAAATACAATAAAAAAGTTGCTCATAGAAAAGGAGATTCAAAAAGAGGTGTTGCTTCTGGAAGATGGCCTATTAAAGCTGCAACCACAGTTAAGGCTCTTTTAGAGGATGTTAAGGCTAATGCAGAAAATTTAAATTTAGATACTGAAAAATTAAAAATAATACACATGTTTGCTGTTAAAGGAGTTACTAGAAGAAAAACTCAACCTCTTGGTAGAACTGGCGGTAAACAAAGAGAATCAAAATCTACTAATATTGAAGTAATTGTTCTAGAGGAATAATGTATGAAAGAAAATTATTTTGTTAAAGATAAATTAAAAAAAATTGCAATTGCAAATTATTTAAAGAAAAAATTAGCTTCTGCAGGTTTTATTGATGTTGAAGTTTTAAAATCTGTGTTTAACACAAGAATTGTTATTTATTCTTTAAAACCAGGATTTATAATTGGAAAAAAAGGTTCAAATATTAGAGCTTTAACTGAAGATCTTGAAAAAAGATTTGAACTTTCAAAAGTACATATTGAAATTGGAGAAATTCCAAATAAAGATTTAGATCCAAAAGTTGTAATTGAAAATATTTTTTCAAATATTTCAAGAGGAACTCCTTGGAAAAGTGTTGTTTATAATGCTTTAAGACAAATTAAAGAAGCAGGCGCTATTGGTGCTGAAATTATTGCAAAAGGAAATACTTCTGGAAAAGGTCAAAGAAAAAGAAAATCAAGATTCTTCTTTGGTTATATGAAAAAAGCAGGAGATCAAAAAAGTCTTGTTGCAATGGAAAAAAGAACTACATTTCCTGGTCTTGGAACAATTGGAATTACATTAAGAATTGTAAGACCTGATATTGTATTCTCTGATAAAATTGATGTTTTAGAGTTTTCAAAGAAATATAAAATGGAAATTCAAGAAGAAGAACTTTTAGAAAGACAAGAAAAAGTTTCAAAAGATGCTGAAGAAAAAGTTGAAAAGAAAAATGCTGATAAAAAAGTTGTAAAAGACGAAACTAAAACTGAAAAAACTAAAGAAAAAGTTTCTGCTAAAAAGAAAGTTCCAGCTAAAAAGAAAAATGATGTTAAAGATGAAACAAAATCTGTAAAAGAAGAAAAATCTGTTAAATCTGAAAAAGAAGAAAAATCTTCAGATAAAGATGAAACTAAAAAAGAAGAAATAAAATAAATTTAAAAATGTGATTTTTGTATGGTTAAAAAGAAACAAGTTACTTTAAATAATATTTCAGAAATTGAGGAAAAGATAAGTAGCTTAAAGCTTGAATTATCTAACTTTAAAGGAATATTAGCTTCAAAAACAAAATCTAATAATACTTCTAAGAAAAAAGAATTAAAAAAAGAAATCGCAAGATACTTAACCTTAAAAAATCAATTAATAAAAAATGATTTGAAAAAAAAAGTGGAGAGTAAAGTTTAATTATGAAAGATATTAGTTCTGTAAGTCATCTTTCAAAAGACATTTTTGATTTAAATGAGATTTCAAAAGAATCTCAACAAATAAAAATATTTATTGAGAGAAAAAAATTCAAAAAATTTGCAACAAAAGTTTCAGGTTTTGAAACTGCTGCAGAAGCAAAAGAAGTTGAAAAATATCTTAAAAGAAAACTTGCTTGTGGTGGAACTGTTAAAGATAAAGTCGTTGAAATTCAAGGTAATCAAAAAGATAAAGTAAAACAATTATTGATTGAAAAAGGTTACCAAGGAGAATTAATTGATGGTTAATTTAAAAAATATTGACATGATTGGAAAAAAGATTTTTCTGGAAAACTCTTCAGATAAATCTAAAAAAAATCTTTCTGGTCTTATAATTTTTGAAACAAAAAACACTGTTGTTTTAAAAACAAATGAAAAAAAAATAATTAAAATTAAAAAAAATGAAATCTTAAAAATTAAAGAAGTTTTGTGATTTGATATGGTTGAAAAAAAATTAAGTGTTAGAGGAAAATTAATTGAAGGTAAAGTTTTAAAGATGAAAGCTAAAAAAACAGCTCAAATCGAAATTAAAACTACTAAATTTATTCCTAAATATGAAAGATATTTAGTAACTAGAAATAGATATTCAGTTCATGTTCCTGAAGATGTAACAATCTCTGTTGGAGATAATGTTTTATGCGGTGAAACAAGAAAAATAAGTAAAACAAAATCTTTTGTTGTTATTAAAAAGATTGATTCTGTTCAAGGTGATCTTAAATGAAACAAGTTAGTGCACACCCAGTAAGAAGTTTAATAGTTGGTTCAAGATGTAATTGTACAGATAATAGTGGTGCAAAAATTGTTGAAATAATTTCTGTATATAAATTTAAATCAAGAAGAAGACAATTTCCTTCTGCAGGAATAGCTTCTTTAGTTAATGTTGTTGTTAAAAAAGGAACTCCAAATACTAAAAAAAAGATTGAAAAAGCAGTTATTGTAAGAGTTAAAAAAGAATATAGAAGACACAATGGTTTAAGAATTAGTTTTGAAGATAATGCAGTTGTTTTAACTGATGCAAAAGGATTTCCTAAATCTTCAGAAGTTAAAGGTTGTGTTGCAAAAGAAGTTGGTGAAAGATTCCCTAAGATTGCAGGTCTTGCATCAAGTGTTATTTAAATATATTAAAAATTAAAAAGAATGATTGTTAATGAATAAAAAAATTACAAAAAATCCTGGAAAACAAAGATTAAAAATCTATAAAGGTCCACTTCATACTAAAAGAAAATTATTAGTATGTCCTTTAGATAAACCTTTACAAAAAAAACATGATCTTAAAAGCATCCTTGTAAGAAAAGGTGACACTGTTAAGGTTATGGTTGGAGATGAAAAAGGAAAATCTGGGAAAGTTGAAATTGTTGATCATACAAAAGCAAAAGTTTTTGTAAAAGATATTAAATATAAAAATTCAAGAGGTCAAGAAAAAATGTATCCTCTTGTAGCATCAAATCTTTTAATCACTGACTTAGTTGTTGATGATTTAAAAAGATTTAAAAAGAAAAAAACACCAGAGAAAAAGGTGGAATAAATGACTAGTAAAGGCGAAACTAAATGTTTAAAAGTAAATAACGCAACTTCTATAAGTAGTGTTTCAAAAACAAAAAGATTTGTATATAATCCAAAACCAGGAAAACATACAAAAACAACCTCAATATCTATAGGTTTTGTTTTAAAACATTTACTTAATATTTGTGATAACACAAAAGAAGTAAAATATATAATTAACAATAGAGATGTAATAGTTGATAAAAAACTTGTTAAAAATTATAATCTTCCTGTTGGTTTATATGATGTTATAGAAATCCCAAAACTTGAAAAATATTATGTTGTTGTGTATGCATCAAATAAAGCATATGTTTTAAATGAAATTTCAAAAGATGAATCAAATTATAAAATTTGTAAAATAACTTCTAAAAAATTAATTAAAAAAGGAGAAGTTCAATTATCAACAAATGATGGTAGAGTTTTATTAACTCAAAACCAAGCATATAAAGTTGGAGCTTCTATAAAACTTGATTTTTTAGAAAATACTATAAAAGAATATTTTCCTCTTGAAAAAGGAAGAGAAGTCTTTGTATTTGCAGGAAAACACACTGGACAAAAAGGTACTGTTGAAGATATAAAAGAAAGTACTATGAAAAGACCTGCATTAATAAAATTAAAATCAAACGGTATTGATTTTGAAACTGTTGAAAAAAATATAATAGTTATTAATTGAATGTGATATTTTATGTCAAATGAAACAAAAACAAATCCAATGAAAGACATCTTTGTTGAAAAGGTTGTTGTAAATATAGGTGTTGGTGAAGGCGGTCCTGAACTTGAAAAAGCAATTAAAATAATTAAGCTTTTAACAAATAAGCCTGCTGTAAAAACCATGTGTAAAGTAAAACTTCCAACCTGGGGTATTAGACCAGGAATTCCTATTGGTTGTAAAACAACTTTAAGAGGCCAAGAAGCTCTTGATTTTATTGCATTAACTTTAAAAGCTAAAAGAAATATTATTAAGAAAAAATCTTTTTCAAAAGATGGTAATTTTTCATATGGTATACATGAATACTTAGACGTTCCAGGTATCAAATACGATCCTGAACTTGGAATTAAAGGGTTTGATGTTTGTGTTTCTTTAAAAAGAAAAGGTTTTAGAGTAAAACAAAGAAAAAATGATGTCTCTAAAGTTGGAAAGACACACAAAATATCAAAAGAAGATGCAATCAAATTTGCTGAAGAAAAGTTAAAGGTAGTGATTGAATGACTACAAATGATAAAAAGGAAAAAAAAGTTTTACCAAAAATTAGTAAAACAAGTAAAGAGTATCAAAGATCAAAAGCTTGTAGATTTTGTGGTACTCACAGAGGAGTTATTAGTAAATATAACTTAAAAATTTGTAGAAGATGTTTTAATGATCATGCTTTAGAGCTTGGCTTTAAAAAATATGATTAAAATTTTAGTGCATTTAGGTGAAATAAATGAGTTTGAACGATCCAATTTCAAATGCTTTGAATAATATAAACAACGCAGAAAATGTGGCAAAGAAAATATGTACACTTAACCATTCTAAGTTAGTGGAAAATATTTTGACTGTGCTTAAAAATGAAAATTACATTGGTAACTATAAAGTAATTGATAAAGCCCCACATAAGAAGGTTGTTGTATATTTAGACGGTAGAATAAATAAGTGTAAGGCTATTAAACCAAGGTTTGCTGTAAAACACGATGAGTATGAAAAGTTTGAAAAATCTTTTTTAATCTCAAGAGATGTAGGTATTTTTATTGTAAGTACCACTAGCGGCCTAATGACCCACAAAAACGCAAAACAAAAGGGTCTTGGTGGAAGATTAATTGCGTATGTTTATTAAATTTTTAAAAAAAAAGTGATTTTTGTGACTGAAAAGAAAGCTAATAAAGAAATTAAAGAAAATATTATAGAGATTCCAAGTGGAATTAATGTTACAATTGATGATTCTAAAATAATTTTAGAAAAATCTTCTGTTGTTCAAGAAATTCCATACAATCATGTATATGTTTCTGTAGAAAAATTAGAAAATAGTGTTAAAGTTATACCAAATAACAAAAAAACAAAATATATATCTGTATCAAACACTATTAAAAAATTAATATTAAATGCAATTGAAGGTTTTGATAAAGATTTTGTTTGTAAAATGCAAATTGTTTATTCTCACTTTCCAATGACTGCAAAAGTTGAAAATAATAAATTTATTATTTCAAATTTCTATGGAGAAAAAAAACCAAGAGTTGTAAATTTAGTTTCTGGTGTTAAAGTTGAAATTTCAGGAAAAGAAATTACACTTTCTGGAAAAGATAAACAAAAAGTAGGTCAACTTGCAGGAAATATAGAATCAATTGTAAGAATGAAAAACAAAGATTACAGAGTTTTTGATGATGGTATTTATATTGTTGAAAAAGCAAAATAATTAGAGAATGATTATTATGAGTAACGATACACCAAAATTTAGAGCCCATTACGGCTTAACAACAAGAAGAAAAAAGAAAAGAAGAGATGTACAAGCTTGGAGATTTCCAAGAGGTATTGATAGATCTTTATCTGAAAAAAGAGGTCCTATGCCTAAAGTAGGTTATGGTCATAAAAAAGAAGAAAAAGGAATGCATCCTACAAAACTTAAAGAAGTTTTAGTTTCTTCAAAAACAGATCTTGAAAACATCTTAACTGAAAATGTTGCAATTAGATTTAGTAAGAGACTTGGTGAGAAGAAAAAATTAGAACTTACAAATATTGCAAAAGAAAAAAATTTAAAGGTTTTAAATTAAATGTGAATCTTTATGAAATTAAATAAATTAAAAGAAAAAGTTGGCAAAATACTTAAAAAAAGTAAGCATAAACTTAAGATTGCTCCAGAAAAATTAGAAGCTAATAAAAAAGTAGTTTCTGATGCAATTACAAAAGATGATGTTAGAAAATTAATTGTTGATGGAATTGTTACAAAAAAACCAAATACTGGTCAATCTAGAGGAAGAGCAAGAGTTTTACTTGAAAAAAAGAAATTAAAAAGAAAAAGAGGTCCTGGAAAAAGAAAAGGAACTCAAAAAGCAAGAAAAAAAGTTGATGAATATAATGTAAAGGTAAGAGCTTTAAGAAAAAGATTAAGAGAACTTAAGGCTGAAGATAAATTAAATGGTAAAAATTATAATACATTATACCTTAGAGTTAAAGGAAATTACTTCAGAGGAAAAAAACATCTTGAAGAATTTATTAATGGTGAAAATAAATGAAAATAGGTCCTACATATAATGTTCCTTTTAGAAGAAAAAGAGAACAAAAAACAGATTATAATAAAAGACTTAAATTTTTAAAATCTGGAGAAAAAAGATTTATTACAAGATTATCAAATACAATTGTAAGAGCACAAATTGTAGATTATAAAATTGATGGAGATCAATCATTAGTTTTTGTAACTTCTAAAAAATTAAAAGATTTTGGTTGGAAACACTCTCTTAAAAACACTTCTGCAATTTATTTAACAGGTTTACTTGCAGGTGTTCTTGCTAAAGAAAAAGGTATTAAAAAAGTAATTTTTGATACAGGTGTTAGAAACTATAAAGCACATTCCAGAATTTATGCATCTTTAAAAGGTATTGTTGATGCTGGAATAGAAGCTCCACACGATCCAAAAGCTTTTCCTTCAGATGATAGAATACAAGGAAAACATGTTGATGATAATTTAAAGAATAATATTAGTAAAGACTTTTTAGAGGTTAAAGAAAAAATTCTTTCTAAAAAATAATTTTTAATTAATGTGATATTTTATGCCAAGAGAAAAAACTGATACCCAAAATAAAAAAGGACAAAGAAGAAGATCTGATAAATCTTATAAAGATAAAGTTTTTAACAAAGACTTATGGACTCCTAAAACAAAATTAGGTCAAAAAGTTAAAAGCGGAGAGATTTCAACTTTAAAAGATGCTTTAAGATACGGTAAGATAATGGAATCTGAAATTGTAGACTGTATTTTACCAGAAATTAAACACAAAATTGTTGATATTAAGAAAACAACAAGAGTTACAAGAGCTGGAAGACATTTCTCTTTTAGAGTAACTGCAATTGTTGGAGATAGTAATGGTCATATTGGTATTGGTTCTGCAAAAGATATCGAAAGATTTAATGCTCAAGAAAAAGCAATACAAAAAGCAAAATTAAATATGGTAGTTGTTAAAAGAGGTTCTGGTAGTTGGGAAAGTAATACTTATGACGATAACTCTGTTCCTTACAGAATTGTTGGAAAATGTGCTTCTTTAAGAGTTGAACTTTTACCTGCTCCTAAAGGTGTTGGACTTGCTGTAAGTGATTCCATTAAACCAGTTTTAGAACTTGCTGGAATTACAAATGTATGGTCTAAAACAAGAGGTGCAACTGATACTAAATTAAACTTTGTTAAAGCAACAATTGATGCTTTACATAACTTAAGTAAACTTAAAACTTTACCTGAAAAGAAAGAAGAAGAATAAAGATTATAAATTAAAAATGTGAAATAAATATGTTAATGGCAATAATTAGAGTAAGAGGTCCTGTAAAAATTAAAAAGGACATAGAAAAATCAATGACTTTATTAAATCTTACAAGAGCAAATCATTGTGTGGTATATAATGATTCAGCTTATCTTAAAGGTAGTTTAAAGAAAGCAAAAGACTATGTCACTTGGGGAGAAGTTTCAAAAGATGTTTTAAAGAAACTTTTAGTTAAGAGAGGATATGTTTATACTGCTGACAATAAATTAATTTCTTTTAATGATGCATTTTCAAAAGATTTAGATAAAATTATTGAAGAAATTTTTTCAGGTAAAAAAACTATTAAAGAATTAAATATTAAACCTGTATTTAGACTTAAACCTCCTTCAAAAGGTTATGATAGAAAAGGTATTAAAAAAACATTTGTTGAAGGCGGAGCTTTAGGTTACAGAAAAGAAGAAATTAATAAATTATTAAAAAAAATGTTATAGATATTTTTAAAGAATGTGATTATTTATGCCAAAATCAAAAGTTGATAGATTAAGAGGGAAAAGAACCCACGGAAAAGGAAATACAAAGAACAAAAGAGGTGCTGGTTGTAAAGGCGGTGCTGGAAGAGCAGGTTCTTTTAAACACAAGTTTACTAAATATTTCCCACTTTTAGGAAAGAGAAAATTAGTTTCTCCAAGACTTTCTGCAAAAGTAAGGGTTAAGACAATTACTTTACATGATTTAAATAAATATATAACAGACAAAGATTATATTGATTTAAAAGAAATTGGTTTTGGTAAAATACTTGGAACTGGAAATTTATCAAAAGCTGTTAAAATTAAAAATGCACAAGTTACAAAAGTTGCAAAAGAAAAGATTGAAAAGGTTGGTGGAGTGATCGAATGAGTTTTTATGCAGTAGCACAAAAATTACTTCCATCAGTTAAAGATCCAACAAAATCTTTAACCATTAAAGATAAATTAATTTGGACAGCAATTGTTTTAGTTGTCTTTTTTATTTTAGGTACAGTAATGCTTATTGGTATAAACCAAGCTCAGTTACCTCAACTTGAATATTTACAAATGATCTTAGCAAGTCAAATAGGATCTTTAATTACATTGGGAATTGGTCCAATTGTTCTTGCATCTATTATTTTGCAATTACTTGCAGGAGTAAAAATAATTAATTTAGATTTTTCAAATCCTCAAGATAGAGCAAAATTTAGTATTTTACAAAAAGTATCTTCAGTTGCTCTTGCAATTGTTGAATCAATTGTTGCTGTTAAGATTGGTTTTTTAGTTCCAATGCCAGGAATGGGCTTTATTGTTGCTCTTCAAGTTGTTATTGGTTCAATTATTATTTTATATTTAGACGAAGTGGTATCAAAGTATGGAATTGGTTCTGGAATAGGACTTTTCATTGCTGCTGGAGTATCTCAAACAATTATTTGGAGAATTTTTTCACCTCCTTTAGCAGGTTCCACTGGTGGCCTTATTTTTATGGCTATTGATTATATTTCAACAGGATCAATGCTTCAGTTATTGACTTCTGTTTTAATACCTTTATTGATGACTATTATTGTATTTTTAGTAGTTGTTTATGTGGAGGGTATGCATGTAAACATTCCATTAACTGTTGGAAGAAGTGGGATGGGTGCTAAATATCCTGTGAAGCTTTTATATGTTTCTGTAATGCCAGTTATTTTTGCATCAACATTATTTGCAAATTTTAATCTTTTAGTAAATGTTGCAAAAAATACTGCTCTTGAAAATATAATGTTTAAGATTGGAACTGTATTAACTCCTCAATATCAATTGCTTGAAAACGCTATATTAGGTGGTGCAACTGCTACAATGTGGCTTAATGCTTTAATATATATGATATTATTTGTACTTACCTGTGTTATCTTTGGTAAATTTTGGGTTATGGTTGGCGGACAAGATGCAAGTTCAGTTGCAAGACAACTTCAAAATTCTGGAATGTCAATTCCTGGTTTTAGAAGAGATGAAAGAGTTTTAGCAACTGTTTTAAATAGATATATTCCAACAATTACAATACTTGGTTCTATATTTGTTGGACTTTTAGCATTTGTTTCTGATCTTACAGGTGCCATTGGTTCAGGAACAGGAATATTATTAACAGTTGGAGTAATTTACAAGATCTATGAAGTTCTTGCAAAAGATCAAGTATTCCAAAACAGTGCACTTTTAAAACAAGTAGCAGGTAGAAAATAAATTTTAAATTATAAAAGAGGTTTATGAAAAATGTTTCAAGCACCATTAATTAGTTATTGGGTTGATATTATAATTATATCATTAATTTTTGCTTTGTCAAGTAAGTTAATACAACATTTTACAATTAAACCAAAAGATTATTTTTATATTAAATTAAAAAGTAAACAAATAAATAAAGAAATGAAAGAACTTTCAAAAGTTCAAGATATGCAAGGTGTTAAAGAAAAACAAAAAGAAGCTTTTTCAATGGTTGGAAAACAATTTAAGCTTCAACAAAAATCAATGTTTGTAATGCTTTTAATTGCATTCCCTTTATTATGGGTTGTAAATAAATTTTATGAAGTGCCTTATGATTTTATTTTGTTTTCTGTTAAATCAGGGTTTTGGGCTTATGTTATTATTGGAATTGTTTTATCAATAATTATAAGCAACATTTATGATAAACAAATGGTTAAAAAATATTACCCAAGTGGTAAATTAGATTAATATTTTAAAAAAAAAGGTGAATTAATTATGCCAAACTTTAATGAAAAATTTAAAAAACATAAAACAATAAAAACTCCAGGTGGTAATCATACAAGACATATTTTAAAAAAGAAGCCAGGTAAACATATTTGTGCAATCTCACAAAAACCTCTTCAAGGTATGCCACATGGAAAAAGAGCTTTTGAAGTTGCAAGACTTACAAAGACACAAAGAAGACCAGAAAATTTACTTGCATCTATGATTTCTCCAGATGTAAGAAAAGACATCTATCTTCAAGCTGTTATGCTTAAATATAATGTAATAACAATGGATGATGTTGATTTAAGATATTTAAAATATATCGAAATGATTAAAAACAAAATTGAGTAGTAATATATATATAATGAGTGATTTTTTATGGGTGTTTTGAAAGCAGGAACTGAATGTATAATAATTCAGGGAAGAGATTTTGGTAAAAAAATTAAAATTGAAAAAATTGTAAAAAATGATGTTTTTTACAAAAATAAAGATAAAGAGGTAAAACTGAGTATATTTCACGTTTTTCCAATATAAATTTATAAATGAGTGTTAAATATGGCTAAAGCAAAGAAAAAAGATAGTGGAAATTCTAAAGGTGGAAAAGGAAATTCCAAAAATAAAAAACCACAGAAACAACAAAAAGGAAAAGAAAATTTTGGTGTAAAAGTTGCAACTAAAACAGAAAGAGTTGTAAATCAACCAACAAGAAAAGCTCCTTCTCACTTTGATGCTTCTAAAGAAACTAAAGACTTTAGACATGTTGTAAGAATAAGTGGAAGAGATGTTCCTGGATTTATGTCTTTAAAAGACGGACTTGTTTTTGTATATGGTATTGGAAAAAGAGTTTCTGGTGCTATTGAAAGTGTTTTCTTTAATAAAACTGATAGATATATTAAAAAAGTTGGATATTTAAATGAACAAGATATTGAAATGATTGAAAACATTATTTCAAACTTAGATAAAGAAATTCCTACATGGCTTTTAAATAGATCAAGAACAATGGATGGTCAAACAAAACATTTGATTATGGCTGACTTAAGACTTGAGAATAGAAAAGATTTCCAAAGACTTGGAAAAATTAAAAGTTATAGAGGATTAAGACTTCAATGGGGACTTACTGTTAGAGGACAAAAAACAAAATCTTCTTTTAGAAAAAGTGGTGCTGTTGGTGTTACTAAAAAGAAATAGTATTATTAAGATGTGATTAATTATGGGTGACCCAAAAAGATTAAATAGAAAATATGATGTTCCAAGAATGAAATGGAATAAATTAAAAATCAGAACAGATAAACAAATTACAGAAGAGTATGGTCTTAGACGTAAAAAAGAAATCTGGAAAGCTGAAACTGAAGTTAGAAACTTTAGAAAAAGAGCAAGACTTTTACTTGCTGGTAGAGTTGATGATTACAGTACAAGAAAAGATGAACTTTTAAATAAACTTGTAAAAATGGGTATCTTTACAAAAGAACATAAAGTTGAAGATGTTTTAAAACTTAATTTGACAGATTATTTGGACAGAAGACTTCAAACTTTAGTCTTTAAAAAAGGCCTTGCATTAAGCCCAAATCAAGCAAGACAATTAATAACTCATGGACATATTGCTGTAAATGGAAAGGTTAGAAAAATACCTGGATCAATTATTTATGCAGAAGAATCTGTATCATATAGTAATTCTCAAATAAAAGATATGATTGAAAAAATGCTTGAGAAAAAAGGAAAACCTGCAACTTCAACTAAAGAAGAAAAGAAAGAAGAAGTAGCAGTTGAAGAGAATAAGGAGTGAAGATAAATGGTATCAACTGAAAAGATCGGAATTGTAAATATTTTTGCATCTAGAAATAATACTATTATGGTATTAACAGATGAAACTGGAGCAGAAATTATTGCAAAATCATCAGGTGGACAATTAACAAAATCTCAACATAAAGAAGGCTCTCCTTATATCGCTATGAAAATGTCTCAAATTATTGCAGAAAAAGCAAAAGAAAGAGGAATTAAAGAAGTTCATGTTAAGATTAGAGCTCCTGGAGGAAATTTATATTATAATCCTGGACAAGGTGCTGAACCTTCTATTAAATCATTAACAAGACATGGTTTAAGAATATTAAGTATTTTAAACACTACTCCTGTTCCACACGATGGATGTAGAAAGAAAAAATCTCATAGAAGAGATTAGATTTTTTTTAAATTTATAAAAAAGAAGAAGTGATAAATTTATGGTGAAGGTAAAATTTTTAGAAAAAGAAAATAAAATATCTAAGTATTTAATTGAAAATACAGATCATATTACATTAAATACAATTAGAAGAACAATTAGTTATTATCTTCCAACCTATGCTGTAGATGAAATTGATTTTTATGAAAATAATTCTGTAATGATTGATGAAATGCTTGCAAATAGAATAGGACTTTCACCTGTAAAAACACCAGTTGTAACTACTGGAAAAAAGGTAACTTTTAATTTAGAAGTTGAAGGACCAAAAACAGTATATACAAGTGAATTAGTTTCAAATGATTCTGAAATTAAAATGGTGTATGATTCAATTGCCCTTACAAAACTTAACGAACATGAAACAATTAAGCTTACAGCTTATGCAACACTTGGTCAAGGAAAAGATCATGTAAAGTATATGCCAGCAATTGTTTCTTATGCACAATTACATGAACTTGAAATTTCTAGAGGTTGTGAAGAATGTAAAGCAGTTTTTGAAAAAGCTTCTAAAAATGCTATAAAATCAGAATCTTCAAAAAATATTATAATTAATCCTGATGATTATGATTATTGTGTTGGACAAGCTGAAAATTGTGAAAAAAAGTGTTTAAAAATTAATCCTATCAATAGTTATATATTATCTGTTGAAACAATTGGTCAAATGACAACAAAAGAAGTTTTTATTTTAACTGAGAGATATTTAAAAGAATATGTTTCAATTTTAAAAAAGAAACTTAAATAAAAAAAGTTGTTAAAAAAAAGCAGGGGTTCCCGAGTGGTCAAAGGGGCAGGACTTAAGATCCTGTGCTTAGTGCTTCGCAGGTTCGAATCCTGTCCCCTGCATTTAATATTTATATAAAAAAATAAAATAAAGGTGTCACATTATGGCAGTTAAAAAAGATTTAATGAACTTAGAAAAAAAACAAACTTTAGACAATCTATACAGTGTTTACAAATCAAGTAAGAAAGAGATTTATAAAAAAGTAGCATCAATGCTTGAATCTTCAAGAAGAAATATGATTTCTGTAAATTTATCAAAACTTGAAAAATTAAATAATGTAATAGAAGGTTCAATTGTAATTGTTCCAGGAAAAATTTTAGGTGTTGGTAGTTTAGAAAAAAAAATAACAGTTTATGCATATAGTTTTTCAAAAAGTGCAAAAGAAAAATTAGCTAAAAATGCAAAAACTTTTGATGATTTTACAAAAGATAAAATTGATTTTAAAAAATGTGTTATAATTAAATAATTTTTTTTAAATATTTGTGGTGAATGAAAATGATTGTAATAAATGGTGAAAATAAAGTTTTTGGAAGACTTTCAAGTGAAATTGCTGAAAAACTTTTAAAATACAATGAAAAAGTTGTAGTTGTTAATGCAAGAAAAGTAATTATTAGTGGAAACTATGAAAGTATCTTTGAAAGATTTTTTGAAAGAACAGAAAGGGGAGGAAAAGGTAATCCTAGAAATAACCCTAAATACCCTAGATATCCTGATAGATTAATTAAAAGAGGAGTTAGAGGTATGCTTCCAAGAAATCCTAGAGGTGCACTTGTTTTAAAAAATTTAACTGTACATATTGATGTTCCAGAAAATTTTAATAAAGAAATTCCTGCTTCTGTTAAATTAAAAAATATGAAATATTTAACTTTAGAAGAAATTTCAAAAAGATTAGGTGCAAAATATTCAAATTAAGAGTAGTGTGATAGATTATGGTAAAAAATTATATGGTTAAAGCAACTAGAAAAAATGCAGTTGCAAGAGCTTCAATTAAACCTGGGAAAGGAGAAATAAGAGTTAATAAAATGTCTCTTGATGCTATTTATCCTACAGGTTATAGAAAAGCAATTGTTTTAGAACCTACAAAAATTGCTTCTGAAGAATTTTCTAAATTTAATTATAATGTTAATGTAATTGGTGGTGGAGCTTCTTCACAAGTACAAGCTGTAAGAAGTTGTATTGCTAAAGGAATTGTACTTGCTAATGGTAATAAAAAAGCATTAAAAGATAAATTCTTAGAATATGATAGACATCTTTTAATTGATGATGCTAGAAATAAAGAACCTAAGAAAGAACTTGGTGTTGGTGCTAGAAAGAAGAAACAAAAATCTAAGAGGTGAATAATTAATGATTATTCCTGTTCGTTGTTTTTCTTGTGGGCAAGTAGTTGCTCACAACTATGAAGAATTTTTAAAAGAAATAAAAGATAAAAAATTAAAACCTACAGAAGTTTTAGATAACTTAGGTGTTAAAAAATATTGTTGTAGAAGAATGTATATTTCAAATGTTGAAGTAATTGATGAAATTATGAAATATAATTAAATATTACAAAAAAAAGTGTGAAAAAAAATGAATAAAAGTACAGAAAATAAAGCTATTGAAAATAATCCTTCTGAGAAAAAAACTCCAAATAATAGATTTCAAAAAACATTAGTAAATATTGATCTTTATTTAAAAAATGGTATCCATATTGGAACTAAATATAAAAATGGAGCTATGAGAAGATTTATATTTAAATCAAGAAGTGATAAATTAAATGTAATGGATGTTCAAATTATTGATCAAAGAATAAAAACTTCAATTGAATTTTTATCAAAATTTAATCCTGAAGATGTAGTTTTTGTTTCAAGAAAAAAATATGCTTTATTTGGTTTAACTTTACTTGAAAAAACTTTTGGTTATAAAATAAAGGTTGGAAGATTTATTCCTGGAACTTTTACAAATCCAGATTCAGAACACTTTATGGAACCAAAACTTGTTTTTGTAGTTGATCCTAATATAGATAGACAAGCTATTTTAGAAGCAACTAAAATTAGAGTACCTATAGTTGCTCTTGCAACAACTTCTAGTAATGTGAGAAACATTGATCTTTTAGTTCCTTTTAACAATAAAGGACGTAAATCTATTGCTCTTTATTTTTGGCTTTTAAACAGAGAGCTTCAATTAAAGAATGGTTTTATCAAATCTGAAAAAGAATATAATTACAAGGTAGATGATTTTGTAATTTCAACAGATGATAAAAAAGATGATGAAACTAGAGATAGAAAACCAAGACCTAGATTTGTTAAAAAACCTTTTAGAAAATAAGAGGTTTTTTTTTAAAAAAGCTTTTAAATGTTACTATACATCTTATATATAGTAATTCCTTAATCTAAAAAGGTTAACATTTTTAACAATTATAAAAAACGTAAAAAAGAGTGTGAAAAATCATGAAAGATAATTATTTAGTTTCACTTTTAAAAGAACTTAATTTAACTGAATATGAAGCAAAAGCTCTTGTTACGTTATTTAAATTTTCAGAATCTGATGCTCCAACTATTAGTAGAAATTCTGAAATTCCAAAAACTAGAATTTATGATGTTTTAGATAGACTTAAAGAAAAAGGTTTTGTTTTAGAAGTTTATAAAAGTCCTAAAACCTATAAAATAGTTAATCCTGAAGAAATCTTTAAAGGACTTTTAGATTTAAAACAAAATGAACTTTTAAATCTTTCAAAAAAAGTAGATGATGTTATTTTAAACTCTACATGGTCTTCTTATGCAAATAGTAATCCTGAAAAAGTATTACAAGTAAACAATATTAAAGACTATAATAAATTTTTATCACAAGAATTTGAAACTGCAGAAAAAGAAATACATGGTTTTACAAATCTTGATGAAAGAATTGATTCTTTAAAATCTGTTTTTACAAATAAAAATTTATCAATTAATATTTTAACAAATCCAGTTACAAAAATACATGAAATTCCAAAACATGTAACTATTCAAGAAACTAACCATTCAATGGATGCTTTTGTTTTAGATAAAAAGAAAGTTATTATGGCTTTAAATGATTTATCTTCTCCTAAAAAAGCATATAATTTAACTGTTCTTGAAAATAATTCTTCTCTTGCAAACGCACTTTTAGCTCATTTTAAGGATTATTGGAAAAAATAATTTTTTTTCTAATTATTAAATACTTTTTTAAAGTTAACTATCTTTATAAATATATATAAGGTTATATTAACTTTAAAGAGGTAATAAATGATATGTATTTAAAAAAACTAACATTAGTTTTATTATTTTTATTTATATTTTCCATTTCAGTTTTTTCATTTAATGTAAATTTCTATTCCTCTTCTCCTTTTTTGTCAACTGATTCTTTTTATAAATTAGAAATCTCTCCTTCTCTTTCTTTTGAAAAAATTTCTTTAGTTTCAGAAGATAAATTATCTTTATTAAGAGAGAAAAATATTATTGTTAAAGAAGAAACTATTAAAGAAAAAGAGTCTTCTTTAGAGGATAATTCTTTAAAAGAAGAAATAAATAATTCTAATCATATTTATCAAACTTATTTTCAAGATTCTGTAATGATTGGTGATGTTTATTTTCCAGAAGGTATAATTGATTCTTCTCAAGTAAGAGAGAGAAGAAATGTTAATTCTCAATCAACAGTTGATAATATTTGGGGAACTACACCTTTAACAGGGGAATATAATATTCCTGTTTTCTTAGTTGATTTTTCAGACGTTCCACACACTCTTTCCAAAGAAGTTTTTGAAGATCAATTTAATTCTCCTCTTTATTTGGACGGTAACGGAACAAGTGTAAGTCAATATTACAAAAAACAATCCTATGGTGAACTTGATATTACTTTTGATGTTTATGATTGGAGAGAAATGCCTGAAACCCATGAGTTTTATATTAACAATACTGGTAATATGTTATTCCATCATCATGCTTTAGCATTATTTGGAACTGGTCCAAATGGAATTGATTTAACTCAATATGATTCTGATAATGATGGTAGAATAGATGGTTTTGTCATTGTTCATGCTGGTTTTTCTTTACAGAACGCTGGTGCTGGTCATTTAAGAACCTCAACTGTTATTATGGCAAATTCAACAAGTTCTACAATTCAAGGTTTATACTATGGTAACATAGCTGTTACTT
>JAQVRT010000069.1 GCA_028700905.1 Candidatus Iainarchaeum sp.
TATTAAAAAAGACTATAATTTCTATGCTTTCCTCTCTGTTTCTTAAAGTATATAGCATTCTCCAGAATAAAGATAACTATAATCTATAAAGATTAATTATCTATATATTTAACATATCATATAAGAATCTAAAATATTTATTTTAAATTTAAACCAATTACAGAAGTATGTTCCTTTAAAGTTACACCAATAATCTGATCTGCACCAGAAACAAAAGCACCATTATGAGATACAGAGATAATAGTTGTATCTTTTGCAAGTTCTTTTACAAAATTAAGTAAAGTTCCTGCATTATAATCATCTAAAGCAGCATCAACTTCATCTAAAATATAGAAAGGAGCTTTTCTATAAGCATAAAGAGAGAAAATAAAAGCAAGAGCAGTAATTGTCTTTTCTCCACCAGACATGATATCTATATCTTTTGTTTTACCATTCTTTGTAATATTTATTAAAAGCTTAGAAGTTAAGATATCATCTCCTTCTAAAACAAGTTCACCTGATAACAGTTTTGACATTTGTTTAATAATATTTTTAAATTCTTTATTAATCTTATTAAAACAATCAATAAATACTGTTTTTTTCTTTAAATTTATTTCATTTAACATACTTTCAACTTCTTCTTTTTCTTTTGAAAGTATACTACATTTTTCTAAGATTTCATCATATTCTTTTGCAAGCTTTCCATAAGAATCAATTGCATTAAAATTAATATTTCCTAAAGCATTCTTATCTCTTTTAACTTTTCTTAATTCAGAACTAATTTCTTCAAGAGAGATTTCATCCATTAAAACCATATCTTCTTCTTTTAAATCTAAAAGTTTTAAATTTTGTTCAATTTGGTTTGCTTTACTTTGATTTGTTGAAATCAATATCTTTAAGTTATTTAAAGAAAGATTAAGATCTGATATTTGAGAATCATAAAGATAAATTTTTTGTGAAATTTCAGTAATTCTTTTTGAAATTTCTTGTTTTTCAGAATAAAGTTTATTTTTCTTAATATCTTCTTCTTCAAAATCTTTTGATATTTTTATAAGTCTGTTTTCAACATCTTGTTTTCTATCTTCAAGAATTGTAATTTCTTCTTTAAGTTTTGATATTTTATTAGTATTTATTTCAATATATTCTTTTTTATTTAATATTTTTTCTTGTAAAATCTTTTCATCAGAAGACTTTGAAATAACACTTTGTTCTAAAAGATTAATTTCTGAAATTAAATCATCATATTCATTTCTTAGAGAATCATTAATACTTACATTAAATTTTTTTAATTTAATTTCTAAAGATTCCTTCTTTTCAGAAATTTTAGAAATATCTTCTTCAAGAGAAGAGATTTCATTTTCAAGAGAAGAGATGTCTGTTGAAACTCTTAAGATTGTTGTTTGGTTCGTTTTAGTTAGGCTTTCTTCGTTTAATTTTTCAGTTAAATCTTGTTTAATTGCTTTTTTTGTGTTTATTGAAATATTTAAAGATTCTTTTTTATCTTTAAAAGAATTTATTTCTTTTAAAAGAGAAGAATTTTCTTCAATTAAAGAAGTATATTCTTCTTTTTTATTTTTAAGATCAGATTCTATTTTTAAAATTTCAGACTCAAGTTTAGAAGTATCTTTATATAGAATCTTTCTAAAAGAAAAACCATCAAAATAATAATCTTTTAAAGAAAGAGAAGGTTTTTTAGAACCTAAGCTATTCTTAAAATAAGAAGCTAATTCTTTTTGTCCAAGATTTAAGGCACTTAATATTACAAAAGATAAATTATAATCAATATTTGAAAGTATATTTTTAATTTCACTATCATCTTTTAAAACAACATAAGATACATAAAAAGATTTCTCTGAATCTGAAAGAGAAATTACTTCATCTAAAAAACCAATAAATGTTTTAAAGTCTGAAACTTTTTCTTTAATCTCTTTTCTTTTATCGGCTATATTTGAAGAAGAAGATAAATCTTTCTTTAAAGAAGATAAATCAATCTTTAAGTTATTAATAGTAGTTTCTAAAGTTTGTTTTTTAATAATATTATTTTCTAAAATTTTTTCTTTTTCATCAAGAGTTTTTAAAACTTGAGAATACTCTTTTTCAAGAGAAGATATCTCTTCTGTTAGAGATTTTGATTTTTCTGTAAAAGATTGAACTCTTGAAACAATTTCTTTATTTTGTTTTTCTAAGTTTTCTTTTTGTAAAGAAAAAGCATTAAGTCTACTTTTCTTCTCAAAGAAAAGATCTTGTTTTTCATTTAAAGATTTATTTTCAAGAGATAATTTATCATAAAGCTCTTCTTGCATAGCTTTAATTTCTTCAAATTCTCTTTTATTTTTATCTAAATCTATTTTTAAAGCATCTTTAGTTTTTTGTTTTTCAGAAATTTTAGTTTTAATATTTGAAACAATTATTTTAATTTCATCAATTTCTTTTACAAAAGAAGATAATTCTTGTGAAGCTTTATTATTTTCAGAAATTAAATAATTTAAATTATTTTTTGAAGAATTTAAAGAGTTTGTAATAATCTCTTTAGAAGCATTAATCTCAGATAATTGTTTTCCAATGGTTGTTTGTACTTTTTCAGAATGAGCTATAAGCTCTTGATTTATTTGTTCTAATTTTTCATCAAGTTCTTTTGTTTTTAAATTACCATCTTGTTTTTCTATGGTCAAAAGATTAAGTTTTTCTTCTTTTTCTTCTAAATCATTTCCATAATCATTTATTTCTTGAGTATACAAATCAATTTGTTTTTTATAAAGATTATAATTATATCTATTTTCTAAAGTCTCAAGTTCTTTATACTTAATAGCATTATCTTTTTCTTCTCTTAATTGTTCAACATATGGCTTTCTTTCATTTAAAGCAATGTTTACTTTATCAAGTCTTTCTTTTACTTTTTTTAAATTAACTTCAGCTTCTTTTTTTCTAGCATCAAAAAGAGAAATTCCTGAAACATCATCAATGATTGTTCTTCTCTCTTCTGAATTAAGATTTATAATTTTTGTAACATCTCCTTGCTGTACTGTGTTAAAACCATCAGTATCAAGACCTAATTCGTTTAAATAAGACATTATTTCATGAAGAGCTTGTTTTTTACCATTTAGAGAAAAAATAGATTTACCTTCTTTATCAATCTCTCTTGAAACTTCAATTTCTTGATCTTCGTTTTTTAAAACTGCTCTTACAAGAGCAGTATTTGCTTTTGTATGATGATTAATAAGGTTTGTAAGTTTATCAACTCTTAATCTTTTAAGAGAAGTTGCTCCAAAAACAAAAAGTAAAGCATCTACTATATTACTTTTTCCAGAACCATTAGGCCCAACAACAATATGTAGTCCTTTATCAAAAGGTATTTTAGTATATTCAAAGGATTTGAAATTTTTAATAATAAGTTCTTTTAATTGCATTAATAATCAAGGATTTATAATTTTATATTTAGTAAATATACTAAAATATATTATACCAAAATATATTTAAATACTACAATAAAGAAAAAAAAAAGAAAATTAGAAGAAATTTTCATTCTTCTTAATTTCAGTCTTACCATACATATAAGGAACTAAAACATCAGGAACTTTTATGTTTCCTTCCTTTGTTTGGAAGTTTTCAATAATAGCAACTAAAGTTCTTTG
>JAQVRT010000070.1 GCA_028700905.1 Candidatus Iainarchaeum sp.
GGTCTTATTTCTAAATTATAAATCATTAATACCAAGTTCCTTTTTTAATTGTTCTAAAGAAATACTTTTTCCATCTTTAAAATCTCTTTCAGCTTCTTGAAATTCTTTAAAAACATCTATTCTTTCTAAAGCACTTACCTTTTCTTCAAAAGCAATTCTTGCAACTTCACTCCATTTAATATAAGAGTGTTTTTTTAATTCTTTTAAAAGATCATCAGGTATACTTAAAGTCATATTAGCCATTTAATAATCACCAAATATATTTAGTTAAGAAATATTTAAAAGATTATGTGTAGTATGTGGCCACACATAATTTAGGAAAATATATTTCCTTTAAAAAAATTACATTGCATCAAGTCTTTTTATTCTTTCTTCAATAGGAGGATGTGTTGCAAACATTCCAGAAAAACTTTTACCTCTAAAAGGATTTGCAATATAAAGATGAGCACTCCCTCTTGAAGCTCCAGAAACAGGAATATTAACTCCAGAAATTTTTCTTAAAGCATTTGAAAGTCCTTTAGGGTATCTTGTAATTTGTGCACCTGATGCATCTGCTAAATATTCTCTTTTTCTTGAAATTGACATTTGTATCATTGCAGCAATGATAGGAGAAAGAATTATTAAAAGAATAGCTAGAATTAAAAGAATAGGACTTTTATTATCATTTCCTCCTCTAGAAGCACCACCAAAGATTAAACTTCTTAGAGCAATATCTGAAACCATCATAACAAGACCAAAAAGAACAGTTGCCATTGTCATAACTTTTATATCTCTGTTTTTTATATGAGAAAGTTCATGAGCAATTACACCTTCAAGCTCTTCTCTATTTAAAACTTCTAAAAGACCAGAAGTTACTGCAACTGATGAATTTTCAGGATTTCTTCCAGTTGCAAAAGCATTTGGAGATTTATCTTGAATAATATATACTTTTGGTTTTGGAATTCCTGCAGCCATAGAAAGACCTTCAACTAAATTATCTAATTGCTTATGTTTTGGATTATTATTTGGATCTATTGGTTTTGCTCTTGATGTTGAAAGTACAATTTTATCTCCTGCAAAGTATCCAACTAAAGCATAAATAATAGCAAATAAACCTGCAAAAAATAAAATACCAACACCTAAGTCAGAAAATATAAAATATAAAGCAACACCTATAAGACCTATAAATATAAAAAAAAAGAAAAATAACATATATGTCTTTAAATTATTAACTCTAACTTCTCTATAAAAATCTGTTTTATAAGAATCCATAATTATTTCACCTAATATAAATATATATCTAAAGAAATATAAAAAGATTTATTTAAAGTTTTTTATTTAAAGAAGAAACACACTCAGCATCAATACCTAACTTATAATTAATACTATTTGCAAAATCTTTAGTAAAACCATGGATTGTAAATACTTTTTTAGGATTTACAACATTTATAAAATCTAATAAAGAATTAAAATCACAATGATCAGAAACATTTACAAGATTTGCTCCTCTTGAATATTTCCAACCTGTAAGAACATATGGAGATATTTTTTTATAGATTTGCTGTTCTAAACTTTTTATTAAATTTCTATTCATTAAAGATAAAGGCATTACTAAAACATTTGAAGAATAAATATTATGATCTAAAAGAATAAAATTTAAATTATTGTTATTGGAGTTATATATTTTAGAATATCTATATGTTTCTTTATCAACTAAAGGAGTTATATTTAGATATTTATTTAAAAAAGCAATTATTTCTTGATTTTTACCTAAAGAATATCCTGCAAGAATTATAAATTTATTTTCAAAGAGATCTTGTTTTATTTTTTTTAATAAATCATCATAAACTAAACTTCTTTCTTTAAAATAAAACTCTTCTCTTCCAAAAGTTGAATCAATAATTAAATAATCTGCAATAACTGGTTTTGCACCTTTTAAAAGAATAGAATCTTTTGTGTTAAAATCTCCTGTGTAAAGTAAAGATGTATTTTCAGTTTCAAATAAAAACATTGAACTGCCTAAAATATGTCCAGCATTTAAAGCAGTCACTTTAAAATTATCTTTAAGAAAATATGGTTTGTTATATTCCATTTCTATAAAATTAAATTTATTATAATCATATCTATTCTCTAAAAGAGAAATAGTCTCTTTTGTTGCAAAAGTCTTTTGAGAAGTATTACAAACATGATCTGTATGTGCATGTGTTAAAAAAAGATATTCATCTAAAGAACATGCTTTATTTTGATCAAAATTTATTTTTAAATCTTCATGCTTAATACTAAAAAAAGAAGAATAGCTAAAAATCATTTTTAATCAAAATTTAAAATTTATAAAAAAAGAAAGATATGGGGACACCGGGATTCGAACCCGGGTCTACAGGTTTCTCCTATTTTAATTCTATATAAATATAAAATTAAACAAACCTGTATAATATCAATCATCTGTTTTTTAATTATTAAAAAACATCCTGCGTTCCAGATTACTTTCTAATTTAAAAAAATATCTGGAGCCTGTAAGGTTAACCTGGCTACCCCATGTCCCCTTTACCTTATAAATAAATATACACAATAAAGTATTTATATGTTTGTAAAAAAAGAAAAAAAAGAATTAGAAAGAAACCTTAACATTCTTTCTTTCTTCTTCTGGTGCTTCAAAAAATTCTTCTTTCTTAAAATTAAACATGCTTGCAAAGATGTTTGATGGAAACATTTCTATTTTATTGTTATAAATCATAACAGAATCATTATAGAATTGTCTTGCATATGCAATTTTATTCTCAATACCTGAAAGTTCTTCTTGAAGCATTAAAAAATTCTGACTTGCTTTTAAGTCAGGATAATTTTCAACAGCAATATTTAAACCTGATAAAGCTTTTGAAAGTTGATTATTAGCTTTTGCTTTCATACCCATATCAGTCGCACTCATTGCTTGAGATCTTAGTTGAGTTATTTTTGTTAAAGTTTCTTTTTCATGTGTCATATATCCTTTAACAGTTTCAATTAAGTTTGGAACTAAATCAAATCTTTTCTTTAATTGAACATCGATTTGACTCCAAGAATTTTTAACTCTGTTTCTTAATCTTATTAAACTATTATAGATACTAAACACAATTAAAAGAAGTACACCAACTATGATCAAAATAATTAACCAAATTGCCATAATTAATTCCCCCTTTTTTGTGAAATCTATTTAATATTAAAATAAATAGTATATTATATTATGAATAAAAAAGAATAAAAACAAATGTTTTTAATTTTAAAAAAAAAAGAAAAAGAAAATTATCCTACATATAACAATCTTGAGGACAATTTAATGGATTTTCTCCGTATGAATAGTTACAAGTTAAATCACCACAATAAGGAGCTGTTGAAAAAGGAACCTTATATTGTGAAATTTTATCTTTATAACTTATATCTGTTTGTTTTAAATCATTACTACTTAAAGTAATGAAAAAGATGTTTGATAAAACAAACAAAGCTGTTGCAATTACGGATACTAAAACCATTCCTTTCTGTCTTTTACTAGGCATAGTTATTCCTCCACTGTATGAATCTTACTAGTTTGAAAGTACTTGTTTTTATTAAATTGTAAAGAAAAATATTGCTGTATGATAGTTAT
>JAQVRT010000071.1 GCA_028700905.1 Candidatus Iainarchaeum sp.
TTTATAACTCAATATTATATTTTTTAAATTCGATTAAAAGATCTTCATAAGTCTTAAACATTATAGCATTTATTCCAAGTTTTTTAGGAGCTTTAAAATCATTTTCAAAATCATCTCCAATCATTATCATCTCATTATTAAATACCTTGGCTTTTCTTTGAAGCTCTAAATAGATCTGTGGATTTGGTTTTGTGTATCCTGCTTGAAATGAAAAATGCTCATAATCTATGTATTTTAAAAGATTAGTTTCTTTTTTAATAGTTTGATAAGTAAACATTGAACAATTAGAAACAATTGCTATTTTATATCTTTTTTCTCTTAGTTTTTTAAGTAATGGTATTACAAAATCAAAAACTAATATTCCATCTTCAGATTTATTTCTAATACCAATTAATTTTACTATGTTATCTTTTGTTGGAGATATTTTTAGTCTTCTTGCAAATTCTGTAAAAGCATCTGCTTGGCTTTCCCAATATTTAATTTGTACTGTTTCTTGGTAAAGTGTACTTATTTTTTCTTTAGATAAATTAATTTCAAATTCTTTTTTTATTTCTTCTGAAAAATGAAAAAAAGGATTTCTTTTAATTGCTAATGTTCCCCAAAAATCAAATGCTATTAGTTTTATCATAAATATTTCACATTATTTTTTTTAAATCTCCTTTAAGAGGGTTAACTTCTAAACTTTTTAATGTTTCTACATATTTATTAGGGATATCATATAATAAATATATCTTTTTTCCAAGAGAATAGGCAATTGAGGTAATTATTAAAGAATTAGCTCCAACATGGCTCTCTTCTTTTCCTTTCTTAAAGTTACAAACTAAGAGAGCATCTACTTCTTTAATTAATTGTATATCTTTATCTAGGATAATTTTTTCTTTACAAAGTCCTTTATTAATTCTACCAATCTCTGTTGTTTGGAAAATTCCAGTATGGTTTGTAAGAGAATGTCTTATTGCTCCAAGTTTTTTAAAAAACTCTTTTTCAGAAAAGATTAATATTTTCATAATAATTATATTTGTTTAATTTTTAATAATATTTGATATCAAAACATTTATATTTTTTGTTTTTTAAGAAACATTTATAAATGTTTTTAAATAGAATATTAACATTTAAAATATAAATTTGAATTAATATGGTTAATGATAAATTATTAGAAATTATTAAAGAATTAAAAAAGCAAGGTAAAACAGAAAATGAAATAAAAGAACTTCTTCAAAAATATGATGTTAGTTTATCTGAAATTGAAGAACATTTAAAACATTATTCAGATAATATTTTTTCAAATCAACCTTCTGTTTCAGAAAATCAAAATACAGATAATGCTCCTAGAAAACCTTTTTATGAAGAAAATATTAAAACTCCTTCTAATAATAGTGTTTCTCAGAATTCTTCTTATAATTCTGTTGAAAAATCTAAAGGTTTTAATTTTAAACCATTATTAGTTATTTTAGTTATTATTTTCTTAGGTGCTGCTGCTGTTTTCTTTTTTACTGATGTTTTTGATAATAATTCTTTAGATAATAATTCTTTAGATAGTAATGTTTCTAACACAGATGATATTTCTTCAAATATAGATTCAGAAAATGAAGAACTTTCATCATTTCAGTATCCTTTAGGAGAACCTACTTCTTTTAATTTAGCTTTTAGTGAAGATGAGCAAGAAATTGATTTTTCAGGAGAAGTTAATTTAAATGAAGATGATACATATGATCTTGAATTAAATTATGATATTTTGTTAAATTCTCCTTCAGATGAAGAATTATATTCTGTTTTTGGAGGGGTTTCAATGCTTTCATATTTTTATCCAAATTTAATTTTAGCTGCATTAGATTCAGATTATTCTAAATATAAATCTGAACTAGACTTATTTTCTAGTTTTGATTATTTTAGTTTACCTGATGATTTAAGGGCTAGATATATTTTGTTAAGTATATTATATCCTAAAAATTTAATGGAAGAAGAAATAACTTCTGATTTATCAAAATTTTCAAGTGTTATACTTAATTCAAATTATAATTATAATAATTTTGTAATTTCTTATAATATTAAAAATAATGATGAAATAATTAATATTTTTGAAATAAATTTAAATAATAATTTAAAAGAAGTTGAAATTAAAAATTATAATTTAGAAACTAGCGAATTTGAGATTCAAACAATACCATTTGAAGATTTATTTGAAGACATGGAAGAAGATTATTCTCAAAATAATGTTCCTGAGGATGATGCTCCTGAAAATAATTTGAATAATAATGTTTATGGTAATTTTAATTTAAGTATAGATTTTTCTAAAGATATTTATTTTGTAGGAGAAAATTTGGAAGGTTCTAAATATAATTTAAGTTATCAAGGAGAACCTTTTAAAGCAAGGATAATTTATGCAAAATCTAAAGATCAAGGACATATATCTTATTCTTCTTCAAAAGGAAATATTAGTAATGGCAGTTTTGATGATTCTTTATCTATTTTAAGACATTCTCTTTATTCTCTTACTCCTGATTTAGAGCCACAACCATTTACTTCTGATGGAGAATATTCTTATTCTATTTCAGTTTATAGTTGTGATGATATTGATAATGCAATGAATACTGATGATTGTGGAGATGGAGGTTATCCTCCCTCTATAGATTTAGAAGATATTGTTTCAGAAGTAGTACCTTTAGCTACAAAATCTAAAACTATTTCTGTTTATCCAGTAGATAATGATTCAGAAAATCTATCCCAAGGTGAATGTGTAAATAATTTAGATTGTACTCAATCATGTCCAAATTGTAAAGATGGAAGTTATATTTGTATGCATAGTAATGTTCCTGAAAATGATTTAACATGTGTAGAATGTATTAACAATTATAGTTGTTTAGATGGATATGTTTGTGAAAATTATCTTTGTGTTGAAGATGAAAATGAAGAACTTGAAGATCCTAATAATTCAAGAACAATATTAGATTGTTATAATGATGATTTTTCTGAAATAACTTGTAGTGCAGAAGAAGCCCTTGAATTTAGTACCACTTTTGAAAATAGATTAGCTTCTTGTGAAATTTCAAATGGAACTTTTGCACTTGGTTTTGAACCATTTTTATTTATTTTTAGAGGTTATGAAATTTTAGGTGAAACTAATGGAAATTGTAATGTTAGATTTTGGTTTTTAGAAAATAATTCAATTGATTCTAGTTTGCTTAATAAGGATATGACTTGTGAGTATGACTCTTCTAAAAGAACTTCTCAAGCAGTTAATGATTGTTTAGAAGATTGTTGTTCAGGAGAATTAGTTGATGTTATCTCTAATTTATTTGAACAATAATATTTTTAAATATTAATCTAAATTTATTAAATTTTAATATTTTTTTTTATTTTTTATGAAAAATAAACTGCATCTATTTATAAATAATTTGTACTATAATAATATCATATATTTAAAAAACACCTATTTTTAGAAAAAAGAGAACGATTTATTATGCCAACAAGACCAAAAAAAAAAGTTTTTATTCAAGAAGAAGATTTTCAATCAAAATTAATTAGTCAAATACATAATAATGATGTTATTGATATTAGAAAAATTCTTCCTCTTGTAACTCCAGGAACAGAAC
>JAQVRT010000014.1 GCA_028700905.1 Candidatus Iainarchaeum sp.
CAGTTCTCCAATCATAAACATCATATGAAATATCTAAAGCATCATAAGAATTGTGTTTATAAAATTCACTTACACTTATACCTTCACCAGATAAATAATTATTTGAATTATAAACATCATCATAAACTGATGCAGTTAAACCTGCATCAGGAGAAAGATCTGGAAATTTAACTAATAAAACAGGGATACTGTAATTACCGGTTGTAGGGGAAGTTCCTATTTTATTATCTAAAGTAGTGGTTTCAAAATCTCTTACAGAAAGGTTTGAAGAATAATTTAAACCTAAACTTGCAGGAGTTTCTCCTGGAGGAAGACAAATACTTCCTGAACAATAACTTGAAAGAATTGGTGGAATTTCAAAGACAGGAGGTTTGGATTTTGTAACTGATTTTATTACTGCAATATTTTCTGCACTAGAAGAAGCTTCCTTAGAATAAACTAAAGGAAGAAGTAAAAAAGTTAAGAAAATTATTATAACTACTAAAAATATTCTTTTATCCATATATATTTATTGATTTAACTTATATAAAAAGTTAACTTATTAACTTTTTAAAATAACTTTAATTTAAACCTAATGAAAAACAAACTTCTCCATTTGAATTTGTAACACATACTGGTTCTAAATCATAGTATTCAGATAAATCTGGATGACTTACATAAAATGTAGCATCTCCTTCTGAAGAACTATCTGATGCTGAAAATCTATTAAGACAAAGATTTATAGAACCATTAGAATTTGTTTGTTCACTACAAAGTGCATATTCTGGTGGAGATTGTACAGGAAGAGTAAATTCTAATATTTTTTCATCAGAAATACCAGAATCAGTATTTTGATCTACCCCTGTAAAATAAAAATTAAAAACTCCTTCTTGATTACAAGAAATATTACTTGCAAGTTCTTCTTCTGGATTAAGACTTGAGAAAGTATGTATGAATAATCCTTCTGCTGTTGCAGGAACTTGAGTTCCATCGTAACTACATGCATCTGATAACATCATAGAACCTAAAGAATTTTGTGTACTTACAACTAAACTAACATCAACTAATTGTTCTTGAGTTGTATTAAAATCTATACTTAAAGTTGTTGGATAAGGTTGATTTACATTTGCACTTGCAGTTGGAAATGGAGTTAAATCTAAAAAGAATGCATTTGGAAGTGAATTTCCATATTCACAAGAAGAATAATCTACTTCACAAGAAAAACAATCATAACCATCAGCATCACCTATTAAAAAATAACCAAATGGAACTTGACTTATACAATCACTATAACCTGGACCTAAAACAATAGAACCATTAACCCATTCACATTCCTCGCCAGTATTTAAAACATTATCTCCACAAACACCACCTGGTATTGGGTCAGGATCATCATTACCAGCTCCTCCATCACCATTGTGATCTCCATCTCCACCACCTACAGAAATACCACCATCATCTCCAGGGAAATAATTAGATAGATCTACTTCTGGTATGTCTTGAGTATTATCTATTTTTTTATTAATATTAGATAAATAAAATGTTGCAAAAACAACACTACCTAAAACTATAACACCTATAATAATTATTGCTTCTAAAGAAACCTGTCCTTTATCTCTAATCATAAATCTTCCACCTAAATCATTAAAATATATTATTATTTGTAAACGGAAATATTTATAAACTATTGCAAAAAGTCATTTTTTAATATACGGACGTCTTGGTTTCTTTTGGGACTTATCCAAAATTTTATTTTTTGATTTGGATTTAAGAAAATTAATTATTTGTTTAATTAAAACAGACTTAACACCTTTTTCTGTAGCGTTTAATAATTCTAATTTTGAGTTAGAATTATTTTTAATTATTAAATTAGCATACTTTTTAACTTCATCTACTCCCATTATTTTTGATCTAAAAAAATCACTTTTTGCGACATTGTTAATAGCTTCTTTTTTAGATTTATAATTAGATCTTAATTTTATTCGGTTTATTCTATATGTTTTATTAGAGTGGGTATAAATTATATGAAAATCAGAAATAAACTTTTTGAGAAAAAAAATTTCATCTTTACTTAAAATACCTTCAATTATAATATTTTTGCTAACCTTTAATTCATTTATAATATAAGGCATGGTTAATTCTAACACTTTTGTTTTTCGTTCAGCATAATAAACACTAGATTTATTTTTATGTTCAGGAATAGAATTTAATACACCCCTTATTTCTATTAATTTAAATCCATTATCCATTAAATAATTGCCAACTATAGTCTTTCCAACCCCATTCTTACCAACAATTACAAATACAGTCATAATAATCTATTTAATATATTTAACAACAATAAAATTCTAATCATAAATGAGCCATCACCACTAATATTTAGAGTGAGTTGCTCATCAAAATAATTTTTTAAAATTAAGTTTAATCTGGCTGCCAAATTATTTAAAAATAATTGCTCATCAAAATTTGCCTTAGAATTAGATATATTTTTTTGAAATTTATTTATAGAACATAGTGAAAATAAATAATATTGAATTTGCCTCAAAACCTGATAAATATCTTTTTTTGAATTACAAACAAAAAAAAGATTATTTTTTAAAAAAATATAATTAATAATAAACAAATCATGAGGGTCTAAAAAAATTAGTTTAATATCCTCGATAGAAAAATTATTTTTATCTAACACACTATTAATTTCGGCGACATTAATTGGATTTACATTTAAAAAAACAATAAATTGTTGACCCTCATAATAAAATTGGTGCCAAGAAAGTGAGCAAAAATTATTTTTTATAATGACCACCTTTTTTTTTAAATGTAATAAAATAGTTTTTAGAATAATAAATCTTTTTTTTTAAACCTGGTTTTGTAGAAGGAATGTCTTTCCAATAATTAAAACCAAACCATTTTAATAAAAACAAATAATAAACATAAATTTTTGCAATTAAATCTAAAAAATAATTATATATTTTAATCAATCTAATTTTAAATGGAAATCCACTAATTAAATAACGCCCTAATAATGTCCTCGCATGCTGATTAACCCGATCTTTAAAAGTACTTGGTAAAAAATAAAAATAATATGCAAAAAAACAAGGAATAAAATCAAATTTATACTTAGAATAAATCCAACGATCTTCATTAATTTTTGAAATATTTTTAAAAATTATTTTATTAAAAAAAACAGATTTAAACAAGATAAATGCGCCATGAGGTTTTATTTTAAAAACAGTGGATTCAAACTCTATTTTTAATATATTTTGTTTTTCTAAAAGAGAAGGATGCTTAGAAATATAAGTTATGGGCAAGGCGCTTGCAGAAGTGTAATTATAATTAGAATTATTTAAAGTAGCCACTAAATTATAAATACATTTATCTGATAGAAAAAGATCAGAATCAGAAAACAAATAAAATTTATAACGCAAATTTAATGACTGAACATATTTAAAAACATATAATTTTCCAATATCACAACTAACAAAATTATGCACAATTACACCTTTAAATGAATTGCAATCGATAGGCTTATTAGAATGAATTATAATATGTATATTAAACAACACACCTTTTTGTTTATTTAATTCTGAAACAATATGAGGAATATACTTTAAATCAGATTCTCTTACACAAACAAAAACACCTAAATTAACCATTATTAATCACATTTAAAAAAAAAGCAATATTTTTACTTAAATCAAACTTAGTCCTTGATAGCAAATAAACTTTTAAAGACTTTCTTTGTATATCTGCAAAATCTAAAAAAGGTAATTCATTAGGAAAAATAATATTACTCTCAAATAAATCAATTGCAACAAAATTAGAGGGCAAAACCACTGGAACACAACCATAAAATCCGCCTTCTACCAATGAATTAGAAAAAGTTTCTAAATAGCCTAATGAAAAATTTAGAATAGCTTTTTTATAATAAGGAATTATTCTTTCAAAAGATGGTGCTTGCTTATAAAACAATTTATTACTAATATTATGAGAATTAATTTTTTTATTATCTGTAAAATAATAACATTTGTTTAAATATAATAAAAATTTATTTATTTTATTATTATTTTTATATTTTTTAAGTCTAGTCGCGAATATTCCATTCATTTGTTTTTTATCCCAAGCATAATTATCAGAAATTAATCCAATCGGAGTAATAATGTATTTAGCAGTAGTTTTAAAAAAACAATTAGCCAACATTTTATGAGAACTACAACTAACATGTAAAAAATCTATTTTTAAAAAGTTAATTTTTTTAAAAAAAATAGATTCTATTTTTAGTTTTTTTTGACAACTACGATCTAATTTAAATCTATAGTGTTCAATATCAGGAATAGAAGCAATTAATTTAAAATTTTTATTTTTTAACAAAACAGGGTCTAATGATAAAATATGCCTATAATCTATAAAGTAAACAAAATCAACAGGATTATTTTTCAGAAAGTTATTTAATTCTAAATGCAAATCACTCACTTCTGAAAAATTCATTATTAATTTATCATCATAATAAAAAGGGTTGTTAAAATATAAATTAAAAACAATTACATCATAAGAACTATATTTATACAAGCCAACTAAAAATCTATATGCTCGATTTTGAACTCCCCCTACAGAATCTCTTGAAAGATCATAAACAACAATTACAAATTTACTCATAAACTATACCGTGTTTTTTAAGAAAAACATCTAGAACAAATTTTAATCCATTAGATGTAACATAGTTAGGTACCTCAGAAGGATTAAGCCAAAGAAAACTATTGTGTTCTTCTGAAAGAACTACTTGAGATGTATTACAGAAAACCGAAAAGAATTCTGTTTTAGTTTTTCTATAAACATAATTAGATTTCTTGAAATAATGATTAATTTCAAATAATTTATCTAAATCTATTTTGACATCAGTAATACCCACTTCCTCAGCAATTTCTCTTTTAATTGTTAATGAAGGATCATCAAATTCGCCCTTTTCAACACCTCCTTTGGGATATGCCCACCAACCTCCACCTCCAAAGGAATGTTCTATTACTAAGACTTTTTTATGTTCTAAATTATATAATATACCTCCTCTTGCAAGGCCAACTAATACATTTAATTGTTTAATATCTTCAAATAATTTTTCAAAATTAAACTCATTATAAATACTGTATATTTTTGAAAAAATCGAAAGCAACGATTCAGTTGTATTTTTATCAACATTTTCTTTAACTTTAAAACTATTTTCTAATTTAAAATCAAAATTAACCCCGAATAAATTTAAAATTCGATAAAAATCATAAATTACATCTGACATCTTATATTTATCTGAAATAAAATAAGCATCATAAAAATTTTGTTTTAAAACATAAAAAGTGGTTTGAAGTTCATAAAAAAAATCTTCTTTTGATTTATTTTTTAACATTTCGACAAACTTATATTCAATTCTTTCTCCAAAAATACAAAAACTATTTATGGTTAAATCAAATAAATAAGGTACAAACAAATCTTCAGAAATGATTTTTGAACTTAACTCATCTAAATTATGTATTCTAAAAACCATAGGAATATCATATTTTTGCCTAATAGTTGAATTTAATTCATTAATTAAAAGTAAATTTTCATTAGATATCTTTTCTTTATTCACAAAAAACATTACATCTAAATCACTTAAACCAGGTATAATTTCATCTCTCGCAAAAGAACCATAAATATAAACCGAATGAATGAAATCAATGTTTTTAGAAGTTAACAAGTCCTGAAGATCTTTAACCATATAATAATAATTACTAATATCTTTATTTAAAATTGTTTTCAAAAAAATCACCTTTATTTATTTTTTTATTCAAGTATAAATAGAATTGATCAAAAGTGTTAAACATAACAGATGATGATGCAATTTTATTTGCAAATTTCAAAGATTTTTTAAGAGAAGCTTTTTTTAGATAATATCCAACAAAAGAATATAAAAAAACATCTCCGGCTCCAACAGATGACTTTTCAATCACATCATAACCCGAATCAGAAAAAAATAAAACATTATTTTTTAAAATGTCAGCACCATTGCAACCTTTTGTTAATAAGATATAATCCATATTTTCTAAAATATTTTTATCTAAACCAAAATATTCTTTATCAGATAATTTAAAAAACACTTTTACAAAATATTTTTTAGACAGAGCAATAATTTGTTTTAATAATAGTAATTCTTGTTTTTTAAAACCACCATCATCATTATTAAAAAGATCTAAAAAAATAAACTTAGGTTTTTGAGAAAATATTTTTTTAAAAAATAAAATATTAAATTCATTTATTATTGGAGATACAATAATTGTTGCATTAGTTAAATTTAAATTTAGATTAGAGCTAATTCTAAATGGTTTTGAATTTAATTTTACAACACGATTATTTTTAAATTGTTTTAAATTAAAACAAACTGTTTCTGGAACATAATTAGGAATAATGTGCTTTAATAAAATTATATTTTCATAAAAGTCTTTTTTAGATATATTTGAAATATTAATAAAATTTAAATTGAAATTATTGCTAAGTAGATGCAATATTGAACCGCCATAATTTGGAGGCCCTCCTAAAAAAACATTGTTATTTATCAAATCAATAGAAACACTAGAAAATGAAAAAATATTATTTTTCATAAATCCACTTTTTCAATTTTTTAAAAACAAAATCATCTGTATATTGCTCATTATTTGTTTTAAAACCGTAATTATTAATAATAGGCACAGTCCCTACTAAATTACGATCTTTTGCAATTTTTGCTAATCTAATTATATCTATAATAACGCCAGCACTATTAGGAGAATCAGTAACAGATAATTTTAATTCAATATCAATTGGCTGCCCACCAAAACCCAATCCACGTAAATTGATATAGGCAATTTTATTATCGTTTAAATAATGAATATATTCTGCAGGGCCAGCATATAAGTTATTTAATTTATAATCATATTGACTGTTTACACTATTAATTTTACTTTCCCATTTTAATTTTAATCTTTCTTTATTCATCATATTCAGAAAGTCTGTATTTCCACCAATATTCAATTGATAAGTGTTTTTTAATAAACACCCACGTTCTAAGAACAAATTAACTAATACTCGATGAATTATGGTTGCGCCTATTTGAGATTTTACATCATCTCCAAAAACCAATAATTTTGCAGACTTAAATTTATCTATCCATTTTTTATCAGATGCAATAAAAACAGGCATCGCATTTATAAAACCAACATTTGCTTTAATAGCAGCATCAGCATAGAACTTAACTGCATCAGACGATCCTACGGGCAAGTAACAAATAACAAAATCTGGCTTAGTTTTTTTAAAAAGATTAATAATATCTACAGGTTCTTTTGTTGAAGGAATTACTTTTTTATCTAAAGAATTATCAATTACATGACCTGATAAGCCATCTAATATAGGCCCCATTTGAACAATTACTTTTTCTTTTATATCTTTACAAAAAATAGTAGTACAATTAGGCCTAGAAAATATAGCTTTAGATATTGGTTTTCCGACTTTTCTTTGATCAACATCAATTGCACATACAACATCTATATCTTTAATAGAATAACCTTTTAAATTTGGGTGTAATAAACCTATAAAATCCTTTTTTAAATAATAATTAAGGCCCTGTACTAAACTACTTGCGCAATTACCTACACCTATAATACCTATTTTTATTTTAGACATAATATTAAATTATTATATAAAAATATTTATAAAACTATTTAGTTTGGAATTTCACAACATATGATAAATAAATCATATGTCTTTATAAACATTTACAACCAATATATATTTTGAAAACAAAAAAATCACCTTATACCAACACCTCAAAAAATGTTTTTAAAAAGAAAAACTAATTTGCCATAAATTAAACTAATGGCAAAAATTTTCTTTTTTTAAAAAACAAAATATTTAAAATTTATAATTAAAAGAAAGAGGAGAGAAATATCATGACAAAAAAAGAAAACAATTTAATGTATATTAAAATTCTTTTAGGAGCTATCTTAGCAGTTTTAGTTTTATTATTAGTATTAAATCTATCAAACAATAATAAAACAACAGATGCTTTTTTAAAAGAAACAACAAGTAAAACAGATAACCAAGCAAATCATTTTTTAGGAAATGAAGATGCACCTTTAGTAATGTATGAATATTCTTCTTTTACATGTCCTTTTTGTAAAAGATATCAAATAGATGATCAAACTTTTGAAACTATTAAAAAAGAATATATAGATACAGGAAAAATAAAATATGTTTATCAACACTTTGTAAGAAATGAAGTTGATATTAAAGCTGCAAATGCTGCTGAATGTGCAGGAGAACAAGATATGTTCTTTGAATATAAAAAGAAACTTTATGAAAATCAAACAGATTTACCAAAAGAAGAATTTTCAAAGTATGCACAAGAACTTGATTTAGATGTTACAGCTTTTGAAAGTTGTCTTGCAGAAAACAAATATATAAACAAAATTACACAAGATAAACAAGATGGTGTTAATAAAGGAATTAGTGGAACACCAGGATTTATTGTTGGAAACCAAAGAATATCTGGTGCTCAAGACTATCAAGTCTTTAAAGCAGCAATAGATGAACAACTATGAATCTAAATTTACATCTATTAAAAATAATAGATGCTAATAAAACAAAGAAAGATAAATTAATTTTTATTCTTTCTTCTTTTTTTTATTTAACATCAATAATAATAGTAAATAAAGTATACATCACTTATAAAAACATTATTTTTATTTGAAAAAAACTTTTTTTATAACATTTATTTTTATAAATATAATAATTGCTATTCTTTTTGGAATAATTATTAATTTACTTAGAAAAAGAATAAAAGATTCAAAAGAGATAAGACAAAAAATAGGTCTTGCACCTGTTGGCGTTTTTTTAGGAATCTTAGGTGGTGCATGTCCAGGATGTGTAACTGGCTTATTACCTTTAATACTTAGTTTATTTGGAATAAGTTTTTCTTTATTATCATTACCATTTAATGGTTTAGAATTATTGTTACTTTCAATAATATTAATGATGGTTTCTATTTATTATTTAACAAAAGAACAAAGAGTTTGTAAAGTAAATTACTTATAAACATTGTCATGATGATCTACTCTTTCAAAAAGAATAAATTTTTCTTTTTTAAAAACTTTAAAAATAATTACAAAACTTTTTAAGACATGTACTCTTTTATATTCTTTTAAATCATATCTTAAATTTTTATAAAAATCAATAGTAATTTCATCTATAGAAATAATTTCATTTATTTTTTTAAAAACAGATTCATAAAGTAACTTGTCTTTCTTATAAATTATAGAAAGGTTATTTTCAAATAAATTACTAAAAGAATAATTAAAAGACATTTATTTTTCCTCTATAGATTTTCTAAGTTCAGAAATAGTTTTAGATTTAAAACCTTTTTTTTTAATATGATAATCACAAGATTTAATTACATCTTTTAAAACTTCTTCTTTTATTTCTCTATCAATAAATTCATCTCCAAACAATTCAACAAATTTATTTAAAGCATCTCCTTTATCACGTAATCCATATTTTTCTTTAATAACACCTAAAACTCTATTAGTATAAGGATTAATTTTTATATTTAAACCCACATATTTATCCATATAATTTCACCTAATATAATATAAGTTAAACTAATATAAAAAGATATCTAAATTAGAAATATTTTAAAAAAAATAGAAAAGAAAGATTAAATAATATTTAACCTTTTTTATATTAATAGACAAAAATTATTTTAATTTTTTAGATAAAATTTCATTTTTCTTCTTTAAATCATAAATCATTCCAGCATAACCATGAACCATATCAACAATTGTTTGAAGAGAATTTTGAAGATCAGAAATCCCAACATTTAATTTTTCTGGTTTTAAAACATCAATTGCAGTTACACCATAATAATAAATTAATCTAAATAAATTAAATAAATCAGCACAAGAAACTTCTGCAGAAATATATGTTGAAAAAAGATCATCATGAACAACTATATCTGCTAAAGTAGAATCATACACAAAATATGCAGAATCTTCTTTAAGAGATTTTAATATTTTTTCCATAGCTTCTCTTAAAACTGTTTTATCATCAGATTTAGATTCAATAATTATTGAAACTCTAATTGAATTTTTATCATTTTCTGATAATTCCTTTCTTCTTTCTAAAGTTTTTTTAATTTCATCAGATAAATGATACTTAACAGGAAAACCTTCTTTTTTAATTAATTTTAAAGAAAGCATATTTTTTAAAACAGTTAAAATTTCTTCATAACTTGCATTTGAAAACTCTTTTTTTAAATCATCATCTGTCTTTGGAGATTTATGAAGAGATTTTGCAATTAAGTCTCTTAAGTTTTTTAAATCATTTTCTTTTTTTATTTCTTGTTCTTTAAAGGATATTTCTTCAGCCATAATTAATCATTTTTAATAAGTATATATATAATATAGAATACAAAATACTTAAAAATAGAAGGTAAAAATATATTTTGAGAAAAACAATAGGTTTATAAACCTTATGTATATTAATATTATTTGGTGTGTAGACAAAAGTTAAAAGGTTTGCATCTTTTTTAACTAGTATGCTTTAAGCTAGACTTTATATTAAAGTTAAGGATTAGTTGCTTAGGTAAATTTTTCTTAATTTTAATCGTTTACACACCATTTTTAATTTAAACTATTTTTTTTAAAATTAATAATAATATTTTCATAAATCTATAAAACAAAAAGTATTTATTTAATAAGAAATATAAAATATAAATAAACACAAATAAAGATTATTAATGGATATATTATTTTTAGCAACAGAAGTTACAAAAGAAAGTACAAAAGTATTAACATTAAATCCAATGTATTTGGTGTATGCAGTAATACTTATTATTTTAACTGTAATATTCATTAAAGTTTTTAAAAATGTAATTGTAAATAGTATAATTGGTGTTGTTGCTTTATTATTTTTAAATTATGTTTTAAACATTAAACTCCCTTTTCTAATAACTTTAATAATAACAGTTATTTTTGGTCCTGCAGGTCTTGGTGTTATGCTTGTTTTAAAATTCTTTGGTGTAGTGTAAGGTTTATGAATTCAAGATTTATAAATTTTTTTAAACTTAATAAAGAAAAAAAAACTACATTACAACCAAAAATAAACTTTAGTTTAAAAAAAGCAATTAAAGGAAAAAAAGAAAAACTAGAAATTACAACTAAAGAAAATAAATATAAAAAAATAATGTATACTAAAAAAGCAAAAGACTTAATTAAAAATACACCTGGACTTTTAAGAGAGATTAGAGAATATTTAGAAGGTAAAAAATATAGGCCTAAAGTATACACTGTTTTTTTAGATAAAGAAAAAGTAAGACTTAGAATAGAAGAAATAAATAGACCTTCAAAAAACAGTATTTTAACAAATAATTTTTATAAAATAGAAATTAAAGATGGAAAAGAAATCCATAAATTTTTTGTAAAAAAAAAGAAAATTACAACAAATACTCTTTGCTGCATAGGCACTAGAGAAATGCAAGCTTTAGATATTATTAATCAAGCAGGATTTAATATTATTAAACCACATTTTGCATATAAAATAAAAGGAAAAGAAAGTTTTATTTTTTATGAGTATCAAGATAAAATAATTGATGCTGAAAAAGCTTTTCTTGAAAGAAAAATAAACTCTGAAGATATTAAACAAATTTCAAGAAAATTAAATAATCTAGAAACAAGAATTAATGATTTTATAAAAGTAAAATATCCTAATGAAAATTTTAAAATCACAGATATTTCTTCAAATACACAAAAAAATAAACATGCACTTCCTGTTTTTATTGATTTTGAAAACAAGAAACTATTTTTATTTGATCCAATACTTTCAAAAAATTAAAAATAAAGTTGATTCCTTTTTTTTAAAAAATCAACTTAATTTAATTTATTATTTAATTAGCCCAAGTAAACTTATAACTTTTTGAAGTTACAATTTGGTTATTTTTAATAGAATCAATATATAAATAATATGAGTCTCCACATTTATTATCATATCCTTCTAAAATAACATATCCTTTAACACCTTTAGTCATTTTAGGATCAAGATATGCACCAGGAAAACCAACATTATCACTAGAAGTAACTTTTAATTCCATTAGATTTGCAGAAACATCTTTTAGATATACCTTATATCTTTGATCTTCTCCTTTAGGCATCCAATCAAAAGTAAAATATGCTTTATCACCTGCAACACAATCTTGATATTGTGCATTTACATTTATAATATCAGCAGGAAGAGGAGCACTATTACCTTGAGCAGTAATTTTAATTGCATCACCAGTAGTATTTAATGTAGTGGTTAGAACAACACCTAAGATTAATCCTAAAAGTAAACCAAATAAACCATACACCATTATTTGTTTTTTATTTTTCATTTTTAAAAACCTCATTTTTATTTTTATAAAATATAATTAATAAAAGATATTGTTATAGAAAACATTTATAAAATAAACTTTTTAAAAAAAAAGAAAGAAAAGGTTTATTAAATAAACCTTTATCTTATATTTTTAGAAAAATCTTCTACACTATCTTTTTTCAAAAAATCTTCTTTAGCCATAGATTCTTCTTTAGATAAATTAGATGAAGAAAATAATTTATTGTTATTATATTCAAATTGAACTACCCTTCGAGCTGAACTAGTGTGAAGTAATTCTACTAATTCAGGAGTACTTTTTTTATAATCAGCATGAACAGACAAATAAGCAGTATAAGTTCCATTTTCAAGTTTATTAGGAAACAAACTATATAAATCTAAAGTATGCTCAAAAACACCTGCTTTTTGAGGGATGTCAATATAATTAGCAAAAAGAAATTCATTATTTGAATTATTAACACTTAAATATAATCTTAAAATAGGCATTGCCTCAGGGTACAACTCACCCTTAAAAGTAATCTTATTTGTTAATGGATCTAAAGAAAACTCATAGTAATTAGCAACAACATATTCAGAATTATTTAAATTAAATGATCTATCGTATTTAACCCCATTTTCCTTTTCATAGATGTATCTTACATACGGATTTTGTAAATTTTGCTGATTTGCATAAACAGCATTATGAGTACCCATAAATCTTTTGTCTCCATGTCTATATGTACGTGCGTTAGAATAAGAATGATATCCATTTACATTTGGATAAATAAAACCACTTATAAAACCATTGCTATTAGTATATGCATTAAATGAAGTACGGTATATATAATAACGTGAATTGTCATCTGAATAAAAAATAGTATCACTGGACAATGCAGCACTGAAGTTATTTTTTTCTGAAACAGTAGGTTTTATTGCAAAACCTTCTTTTGATAAACTTGGAAGTAAAAATATTACAGCCAACGATAATACAACTACAGCAATTAGTATATATACTGCAGTTAAATTTTTTTTCTTTTTCATTTTTAAAAACCTCATTTTTATTTTTATAAAATATAATTAATAAAAGATATAGTTATAGAAAGCATTTATAAAATTAACTTATTAGAAAAATAATTTTAAAGAAAACAAATAAAAACATAAACTTCTTTAATATTAAATATGCAAACATTTAATTGTGATCTTCATTATCACTCTCCATATGCAGCAGCATGTTCTAAAAACATAACCATACCTTTACTTGCACAAGAAGCTAGAAAAAAAGGTTTAGATATTTTAACTACAGCAGACATCCTGCACCCTGTATGGCTTTCACACGTTAAAGAAAACTTAATTGAAGAAAATGGTTGTTTTAGATATAAAGAAATCATTGAAGGTAAAAAAATATATTTTCTTTTAGGAACAGAAGTTGAAACTGAAGGAAGAGTACATCATCTTCTTTATTTTAAAGATTATAAACATATTGAAAATTTTAAAAAAGAAACTAAAAACTTTTGTCAAGATATGTCTGTTTATGGAAGTGGAAGAACAAAACTTAAAACTACTGCAGAAAATTTATTAAACATCTGTAAAAAAATAGGTGTGATAATAGGGCCTGCACATGTTTTTACCCCTTATTTTGGAATATTCGCACATTTTAATTCTTTAAAAGAGGCTTATGGTAAAAACTGGGAATATGTTAAGTTTATTGAACTTGGACTTTCAGCAGATACAAAAATTGCAAACACAATTCCAGAACTTAAAAATATTAAATTTTTCTCATTTTCAGATTCACATTCTCCTTTAAGTTATAGGATAGGAAGAGAATATATATCTCTTGAAATGGAAAGAGCAAACTTTTCTTCTTTTAAAGATCTACTTGAAAATAAAAAAGGAAGATTACTTTATAATGTAGGATATAACCCAAGAGAAGGAAAATATGGTTTAACAGCTTGTTCTAAATGTTATCAACACTATACTTTAAAACAAGCAATTGAAAATAAATGGAAATGTTCTGTTTGTAAAAAAAGTATTAAAAAAGGAGTTTTAGAAAGAGCAGAAGAAATGGC
>JAQVRT010000015.1 GCA_028700905.1 Candidatus Iainarchaeum sp.
GTTCTTACAAGCTTACCATCTTTGTTTTTTTTAGCTAAGATACAATTGTCAGGGCAATAAACATAGCACAGCATACACTGAACACATCTTTTTTTATCCCATACAGGTTTTTTATGTCTCCAGTTCCCTGTACTATAATGTTTAGAAGTACCTCCCTCTAAGACACCGCCAACAATTTTTTTTTCTTTCTCCATAGTTATTTCTTATTTTTTATTTTCTAAAGTCATACCCTCTCTTAAGGCAATTAAGGTTTGGCATAATAAAATGTTCTTTTCTTTTTTTAGTAAATGTTTCTTTAATAACTTTTTCAACATCTTTATATTTAATAAAATTAATTTTTTTATCTTCTAAGATTTTTAAAAGAGAACCTATTAAAACAATATTTGGATTATTTATCTTAATTTCTTCTAAAGAAATCTTAGTTCCATCAACTATAAATATTTCTTTACTTTTAAAACCTTTAATCTCTGCATTTCCATTAATAATTAAAGGAGAAGTATATTCTTTAATTTCTTTTAAAACATTTGCTAAATTACCATCAATTACAATAACAACATCAGGTTTTAAGATAGGTTCATGTGTCCTAATAGGTTTATCTGAAAGTCTGACAAAAGATCTTACAGGAGCTCCTCTTCTCTCAGGCCCATACTCTGGAAAAGCTTGTACATTTTTTCCAGCCTTAACTCCAGCTTCTGCAATGATTTGAGCACAGGTTTTAGCACCTTGTCCCCCTCTACCGTAAATAGATATATTTATTGTGTCCATATTTTTTCTTTCTTATAAATATTATATTATAGTTATTAACCAATAAGAATTAAAACTTAACTTTTAATTAAGTTTAAAAAGTATATCTAAAACTTATTTTTGGTATGTTTTTAATATCCATATATTATAAATATTCTTCTTATGTATTATATTAATATAAATAAAAAATGTTTCTATTAAAAGTATATAAAAAAAGGTGTTTTAAAATATGGCTAATATAAAATCAAAAGATAGTTTTTCTTGGTCAAAAGGATCTACTAATTATTCTTATAACCAAAGAGGGTATGATTCTCCAGTTTCTTTATCAAAAATTGTTACAGATATTAGAAAATTACAAAGATTACTTTCAATTTCTTTAAATTCTTTAGATAGAGAAGATTTAACTGCTTTAAAGAAAGATATTTCTTATCTTCAACATTTAATTTCAGATAACATCTCAAAAAAAGACGTTCCTTCAAATATTGAAAGAGATTATGATAGATTAAATGAAGATGTTAGATATAAAATTTCAGAAATAGATAAAAGAATCCTTGGTTAATGATTCTTTTTATATATTTTATTAATAATATATGTTAAAAGAATAGATCCTATTGTTAATAATAATATACCTAAAATACTTTGCATAAATTTATCTGCAACTGCAAAAGAAACACCAATACCAAAGATTAAAAGCCCACTAAATAATTTTAATACTTTTCCATGTTTTTCTTCCATTTTACTTATTTTTAAAGTAAATATGGCTATTGCAAATAAAACAATTTCATCTAAAAGATAAATTAGCATATATGTACCTAAAAGTGTATAATAACCTGCACTTGAAAGAGTACTATTTGCAATCATGTTTGCCCAAAGTAAAGGAAGTCCTGCTGTACATGGTATCTCTAGTATAGTTACTCCTCCAGCTAAGATTATTGTTCCTAACATAATTGCAAATAAACTATTTTTAGGATTCATTATATTTCTAATCCTATCATATATTTTTGGTTTTTCTTTTTCAGAAATTGTTAGAGAAATTCCTTTTTTATACCAAAAATAATCTTTAATGTTTATTATTCCAAAGATTACTGCTACAAGAACAATTATTATTTTAATTATTGGGCTATAAAAGAAAATTAAAGCATTTAATACACTAGTTATAAATAATCCATAGATAATAGCAGTTACTGCTAAAAAAGTTATTCCTATTAAAAATATTTTCTTCCTAGATCCAGAATAAACAACTATACTTAATAAAAACATTAAAACCCATAAAGAACAAGGATTTAATCCATCTACAAAAGAAATTATTAAAGTATTTAAAAATAAAGATTTATTTCCAAGATCTATTTTTTTACCAAAAAAATTTATTGTTTTATTTTCATCTCCAGAAACATATTCTTCTGAAGAAGGAATTTTATTTGTTTTTGAAAGGATTGTTTTTTCAGGGCATGAACAATTAATATTAGTGTTATAACATCTATCAATTTCTTTATCAAGATTGTTTTTAATATTTTCTTCTCCACTAATATATGTTTCTCCAATAAACACTATTGGAAAAATATCAACTTGTAGAGAATATAAATTTTTATATTTTTCAAAGAGTTCTTTATTATCAGCTTCTAAAAGATTATATTTTTCAGTAATTATAAATGGATATTTATTTTCAATATATTTGAAATATTCTAAAGTATTTAAACATTGAGTGCAGTCAGAAACATAAAATAAATGAACATATACCTCTTCAATTTCTGGTGTTTCAAAACTAGTTTCTTTTTGTTCAAGAGCTGAAATACTTCCTATATATGTAGTACTTATAATTAATACTAAAAATATAAAAAGTATAATTTTTTTTAAATTCATTTAGTCAACTCTTTTTTTATAATGAAATTAAAATATATTTTTAAAGAAATTTGCTATTCTTTTAAAAAAACCAATTTTTTCAGTTTTTTCTTTTTTAATTTCTTCTCCAAGATATTTAACATACTTGTCATTAGTTAAATATTCTTTAAATTCTTCTTGGTTTTCAAGATAACTATAAGAATCTTTACAAGTGTTTTCTCTACAATTATTGATTATTGTTTCCATTTGTCCTTGTATACTTTCTGAAAATCCAATCCATACTTTCTCTGAAATAAAAGTTATAGGTACACTTGTGCTTCTTTCTTGAAAAGCTTTTGAGAATTCAAGTAATAGTTTTGAATTGTTTCTTTGAGTATCAAGTTCAAAATAATAAACTCTTACATCTGGATTATTTTTTACATATTCTGTAAAAAATTCTTTTTCTTGAGCACAATAAGGGCAAGTTGAGGTTCCAAAGAAATACACATTTATTTTTGCTTCTTGGTTTGTATCAATTATTACATTCTCATTAACATCAACATTTACATCTTCTGAAAAGACTGTGTTTGAAAAAATGGTTACAAGCACCATAATTATAAATAAATATTTTAATTTCATAAATTATTTCTCCTTTTTTTCTAAAAATTCATTTAAATCTTCGAGTAAAGATATTTGATCTATACCATACATTTCACAAACTGCACCAATTTCTAAAATATCCATTTCCATTCTTGCCATCGGACAAGTTACGCATGGAAAACCGTGTGCCATTAATATCTCAAAAATATCTTCTCTTTCAAGAAGTTCTTTTAATTTTGTTTCTGAAGTTATTTTCATAGTTAATCAAATTTTTGATTTATTTTTTTAATCTCATTAATTAATTCTTTAGTGCTTTCTAAAGTGTTTCCTTTGCCTAAAGAAATTCTTAAAATTCCATTTTTTTTATTTTTTAAAATTTTTAGTGCTGAAACTACATGACTTTTTTCATTATTATTTGAAAGACATGCAGAACCTGTTGAAACATAAAATCCTTTTAAGTCTAAAGATAAAAGAATTGATTCAGATTCAATATTTTCAAATAATAGACAAACATTGTTTACAAGTCTATTTTCTTTTGATCCTAATATTTTAATTGAAGGTATGTTTTCAATTTCTGAAAAAATATAATCTCTTAATTCTTTTTCTCTTAAAAGTTCTTCTTTATCTAAAGATTTTATTGCTTCTCTAAGCCCAATTATACCAGGAACATTTAAAGTTCCGCTTCTTAAATTATTTTCATGTCCTCCTCCATGAAAAAGAGGAGTTAGGTTAATATTTTTTTTAATAATTATTGCACCTATGCCTTTAGGGCCATAGATTTTGTGTGCATTAATTGTTATAAGATCAATATTTTGTTCTATAAGATCTATTTCAGTTTTACAGAAGCTTTGACATGCATCTGTGTGTAAAAAAACTTTTTTTTCTTTACAGATTTGTCCAATTTTTTTAAGGTCTTGTAAAGTCCCAATTTCATTATTTCCATGAATAATTGAAACCAAAATTGTATCTTTTCTAATCTTTTTATTTAAATCTTCTAAGTCAATTAATCCTTCTGAATTGTTTTCAATATATTCTATATCATATCCTTTTAGTTTAAGATATTTTGCAGAATTTAGAATTGAATCATGTTCTATTTTACTTATTAAAATATGATTTCCTTTTTCTTTATAACTTTCTGCAATTCCTTTAAGTGCAAGGTTATTACTTTCTGTTCCACCAGAAGTAAATATTAGTTTATGGTTAATACCATTTAATTTTTTTAAAATTTCTTCTCTTGCATTTTCAACTTCATCTTTTGATTTTTCACCAAAAGAATGCATGCTTGATGTGTTTGCAAATTTTTCTGAAAAATAAGGTTTCATTTTTTCAAAAACATTTAAGTCAATAGGGCAAGTTGAAGCATAATCAAAATATTTAGTATTCATTTTTTCTCATTTATCTTTCTTTTACATTTCCCATCACAAAAATCTCTCATATGATCATTTAATATTTTAATAAGTGGTTTTATGGTTTTCTTGTTTAAAGAATATTTAATATATTTTCCTTGTCTTTGAGAAAAAACTACATTACATTCAAGAAGTATTTTTAAATTATGGCTAACCTTTGATTGTTCTTCATTAATATCTTTACAGATATCAGTTACAAATTTATCTGATGCATATAAAGAATTAATGATTTTCCATCTGGTCTCATTTGAGATTACAGTAAAAAAATAATATGATGCGCAGTTCATATTATATATTATATAGAAAATGTTTAAATAGTTATTTGTTTAGAGTTTATTCTTGTTTTCAAATTAGTTTTTGTCTAAAATAAACTCTTTTGCTTTAGATAAATCTCCATTATAAAGAATATCAAAAAATCTTTGATAATCAAAGTCTTTGGAGATATTTGTTTGAGAGATCTGTTCAAAGAAAATACTTTTTGAAATTTCAAAAAGATTGCCTTTATTTTGTTCAATACTTTTAAGTTTTTCAACACTTTCTTTTAATTTTTGTTCTTGTATTTTATTTGAAAAAGAAATGTAAAAATAATCTTTATATTTATCCTCAATTTCTTTAAGATTAATACTTTTTAAAAAATAACCTTTTAGTAATTCTCCTTTAAGCCTTATTCTTAGGAGAGGTTTTTTATCTTCTTTTTTTTCAATTAGTTTTTCAATCTCTAAAGTTATAATTTCAATTGTTTTTTCAGGAGTTGTTAACTTAAGATCTAAATCTTTATAGAAAACTTTCCTTGTATTTTTAATTGCATGAAAATCTAATTGATTTGTTTTTGTATCTAGAATGAAAAATCCTTTTTCAGTATCTGATTCAATTTTTTTATTTTGTGTAGAAACAGTTGACCCTGACATTATAAATCTTGTTTTTTCATCAAGTGGTTCTATTACTTTCCAATGAAGGTGTCCATTTGCTATAATATCAAAACCTTTTGGAAGGTTACTTAAAGATAACATTTCTTCACTTTCAAAAGGAAGATATTCTTTAAAAGATTGATGAAGAAGTAAAATGTTATACCCTTCTTTAGGTGTAGGATTCCATTTATCTAAAATATCTTTTGCAAATCTATCTGGAACTCCTGAAAGACCAAAAACATTTACTTTTTCTTCTTCTTTTTCTATAGTTACTGAATCTGCATGTACAACTCTTAAAAAATTCATAACTTCTAAAAGTTCAACAGTTGATTTAAAGTCTTTACCTCTAAATTCATGATTTCCAATAATTCCTATCATTGGTATTTTTAATTTTCTTTCTTGTCTTGATTTTAAATTAATTTTATTTTCAATATCTACATTGTTAAGCACAGAAATAGCTTCATAATAAACTTCGTGTGTAGGTATGGTTTTATCAAATAAATCTCCACAAGTAATTATAAAATCAATATTTTCTTCTTTAATCTGCATGAATGCTTCTGATAATTGAACAAAAGAATCCATTTCAAGATCTGTTCCAAAATTAAGGCCTAAGTGCCAATCACTAAATATTGCAATTTTCATAAATTTTACCTAATGTTTATAAACTATTCTAATTATTAAATATATACCTATGAAACATTATTTATAGTTTATGTAATGTTTTTTAGCCTCAATGGCAGAACGGTCATGCATCCGCCTGCAGAGCGGAAGAATAGGGTTCGACTCCCTATTGAGGCTTTTAATAGTTTAAAAGGATTTTTAAAATATAGCAATTACAAGAAAAAAACCTTATGTTTCAAAAGGAACTTTACCAAGAATATCTAAATAAAAAACATGTCTATAGAATCTATTAAAAAGCATTACACACATGTTCTTGAAAGTGTAAATAAAGTTTACCCTCATGGCCTTTCAAAAATATAAAAAGAACATTTAAAAGATATGTTTTTAAAAAATCCAAGAGTTACTTCTGGTGAAGTTTTAAAAGAAATGGGATATTTGTCAGGTATTGGCAAAGGAAAAGCTCCTTCTGTTAAAAAATAATTTTTTTAAAAAAATTCTAAACAGAAAGAAGATTCTTTAAAAGATCTCTTTCTTGTTTATAAATTGTATCTTTATATTCTAATTGTTCTTTATTAATAATTACTCCATTGATATTTGAATCAATATATGTTTTAATATTTGAAATTGTATTTTTAGAATTAATTTCTGCAATTCTCATAATTTTATTTTCTTTACATATTTTAATAACTTCTTTTACTTTTACAAAATCAATTTCTTCTAAATTAAAGGTTATATTTTCTATACCTCTTGAAATATATTCTGAAATTATATTTTCTTTAATATTTTCAACTAATACTCCTATCTTAGACTCTGTATTTTCTTTAACAGGAATTATTTCATCTGCAGATTTAATATTTTCAAGTAATATATTTATTCTACTTTTAAGTTCCATAATAGCTTCAATTTCATAACTTGATACATTTTCAGTAATTAGGTTTTGTTTATGAGTATTTACTTTATAGAAAATTTCTTTTCCTTCAAATATTTTAGTAATTTCTAAAAGTTTATTTTTAATAGTTGGAACTAGTATATTAATATTTTCAAGCATACTTCCTTTTTCATAATTTGTAAATAAAGAATCTATATTTAAAACAATTCCATCAATATCAGGTAAATTAATATTTTTTACTTCGTCTAGATTATTTATTTTAACAAATATTTTTGTAATTGTCTTTGGATATTCTGGATCTTTATTTTGAGCTTTTTCAATAGATACTTCATTTTCTCTTTTTGTTTCAGTGACTTTTGTAATTGGTGGGGCAACATACCCTATAACACTATACACTTTACCATTAAATCCATTTACAAGAACTGCTTGACCATCTCTTAAAATTTCTGTAGACCTTTCAGTGTGTACAACACAAGGCACATCATATTTTTTTGCAATTAATGCTGCATGACAGATTGTACTTCCTGCATCTGTTACAATTCCTTTTGCTTTCCTTAATGTTTGTGACATTTCAAGAGTTGTCATTTTAGTTACAAAAATAGTGTTTTCATTAACTCTTAAAAGATCTTCTTTATTATTAACTATTTTTACAATTCCTATTGAAAGTCCGTTTGAAACTCCAATTCCTTCTAAAAGTAAATTTTTTTTATAACTGTCAAGTTTCTCTTGATAAGTTGTAATATCTATTTTTTTCTTTTTCTTAATTTTTTTAAGATTAGGATCAATTGGGTTTACACTAACAATTAGAAATTCTTCATTTTCATCCATTACCCAATTAACTTCAAGAGAAGTTCCATAAATCATTTCAAGTTTATTTCCTATGTTTGCAAGTTCATTTAAATCTCTTTGATTTAATTTTTGTTTATCATCATCTTTAACATCTACATTTGTTTTTGTTGTTTTTCCAACAATTCTTTTAAGCATCCATTCTTGATTTGATTTTGTTTTTTTAATTGTAGTTAATGTTTTTTTATTAATTTCATAATGATCAGGAGTAACTTCTGTAATTAAACTTTTTCCTCCAAAACCATGTATTGCTTCAATTACAATTGTATCTTTTGAATCATTTTTAGAAGTTTGCATTATTCCTGATTTTTTGCCAGGTATCATTTTTTGAATAATTATTGAAAGATGTATTTTATTTTCTTCAAAACCTTTCTTAAACTTATATTCTAAGATTTCAGGAGAATAAAGATCTGCCCAACATTCTTTAATGCTGTTTAATACTTCTTCTCTTCCTTTAATATTTAAAAAACCTGTATGTCTTTCTATTGGGTCAAGTTCTTTTAAAGGATATTCTTCTGAAGATACTGATGCTCTTATAGCAGTATATTCATCTACTTTAGTATTCATAAATCCAACTTTTGATTCTCCAAGCTTTGTATACATTTTTAAGACATCAGATATAAAATCTTCATCAAATTTTTGTTTTAAAAAAAGTGTTCTTATTTCATTTGATTTATTTTCAATATCTTCTTTGTTGTTATAATCAATAGTTTTTAAGATTTCATTTATTTTTTCTTTTAAGTTATTTTTTTGTACAAAATTAAAGAAATTTTTATAGTTTATAACAAACCCTCTTGGAAGAGGAATGTTTGCTTTTGAAATCTCTGATAAAATATGTGCTTTATATCCTACTTCTAGGACTTCGTGATCTGAAATTTCTTTAAGCCATTTTATGTTTGTCTCAAGCATATTTTATCTTTCTTTATAAGTTAATTAATAATTGTAATATAATATTTTATATAGCTATTTTAATAGTAGATAGAAAACTATTTATTTGTTTTTCTTATTTTTTGGTTTTTTTCTCGGCCAGCTACCCCCTACCAAAACACATATATTCTTTAAATTCCTTAATATAATTGTTTATAATAAATTAAAATGTGATTAAGATATGAAGAAAGAAAAGATTATGGATAATGAAGAAAATAATGATTTTGTAAATGAAACTATAGATGATTCTATAGATTCAGAAGATTTAGAAGAGTTTGAAACAGAAAAGCTCTCTTCTAAAGATGCTGATCCTATTAAAGATAAGATTAAGCCAAAGGATATTCTTGATCTTCCAGGAATTGGTCCTACTTCTGCTGAAAAACTTAAAGCTGCTGGTTTTGATACTTATGAAGCAATAGCTGTAGCTTCTCCAATGGAACTTGTTGCAATTGCAGGTTTAGGAGAAGGAACTGCAATTAAGTGTATTAAAGCAGCAAGAGATTCTCTTGAAATGGGCTTTGAGAGTGCTGACATTCTTTTAGAAAAAAGAAAAATGATTGATAAAATAACAACTGGTTCTGCAAGTCTTGATGAACTTCTTGCAGGTGGTATTGAAAGTCAATCAATTACAGAGGTTTATGGTATGTTTGCTTCTGGTAAATCTCAATGGTGTTTTCAATTATGTGTAACAACTCAACTTCCTAAAGACAAGGGTGGTCTTGAGGGTGCTGTTCTTTATATTGATACTGAAAATTCATTTAGACCAGAAAGAGTAAGTCAGATGGCAATTGCAAAAGGTCTTGATCCTGATGAAGTTATGAAAAACATTTTTGTTGCTAGAGCTTATAATAGTGATCATCAAATGCTTTTAGCAGAAAAAGCTGTTGATTTAATTAAAGAAAAGAATATTAAGCTTTTAATTGTTGACTCTCTTACAAGTCAGTTTAGATCTGAGTTTACTGGTAGAGGTCAACTTTCTGATAGACAACAAAAATTAAATAAACATATGAGACTTTTACAAAAGGTTGCAGAACTTTATAATGTTGCTGTATTTGTTACAAACCAAGTAATGTCAAGACCAGATGTTTTGTTTGGTGATCCAACTGACGCTATTGGTGGAAATGTTGTAAAACACGCTTCCAAGACAAGACTATACTTAAGAAAAAGTTCTGGTTCAAAAAGAATTGCAAAGCTTGTTGATTCTCCTGCACTTCCTGATGGTGAAGTTGCATATAATGTTACAGAAAAAGGAATTGAAGATTAAATTCTTCTTTTTCTTTCCTTCTTCTTTCTGTTTTTTTAAATAATTTATTTCATTTTGTAAACTAAAAAATAAATTATTGCTGTAAGTATACTAAAAAATATTGCACAAATAGTCCAAATAACTTTTTTAACTGTTGAAAGGTTTTTATTTTTAGTAAACACATCATATATTACCCATATGGCTGCTGCTAAACCAACTAATCAAAAAATTATAGTAAGCATTTTTATCTTCTCCTTTTTTTTAATTTAAAAAATATTTATAAATTATTTTTTGTATGTTTGTAAATAAATACCTTACCTTTTTAAATTCTTTTATATATTAAATATATAGATGAATTATATTTCATTTATGTGTGATAATATATGACTAAAAATTTAATTTCTATAAAAAATTTATCAGTTTCTGTTGAAGAGAAACAAATTTTAAACAATTTCAACTTAGATGTAAAAAATCAAGAGATCCACGCGATTATGGGACCAAATGGTTCTGGAAAGTCAACTCTTGCATACTCTATTATGGGGCATCCTAAGTATAAAATTTCTTCTGGGAAAATAAAATTTTTTGAAAAAGATCTTTTAAAATTATCTGTTGATAAGAGAGCAAGAGAGGGAATATTTTTATCTTTTCAATCTCCTTTAGAGATTCAAGGTCTTAATTATTTTTCTTTTTTAAAAAATTCTTTTTCATCAACTCATCAAGAAAGAATTTCTCCATTAAAATTTAATACTTTAGTAAAGGAAAGAATTTCTCTTTTAAACATGCCAGAAAACTTTTTATCTAGAGATTTAAATGTTGGTTTTTCTGGTGGAGAGAAAAAACGTGCTGAAATTTTACAACTTAATTTATTAAATCCTAAACTTGCAATTTTAGATGAAACTGATTCTGGTCTTGATATTGATTCTTTAAAGCTTGTTTGTAATTCTATAAATAATTTAAAAAAAGAAAATAAAGAATTTTCTGCAATTGTAATTACCCACTATAAAAAAATACTTGATTTTTTAAAACCAGATTTTGTACATGTCATGTATGAAGGAAAAATAATTAAAAGTGGAGATAGTTCTTTTGCAAACTATATTGAAAAAAATGGTTTTACAAAAATAATTGAAGACTATAAAAAAAGTCTAAATAGATAAATTATGAATAGAAATAAAATAGATGGAAGAGTTAAAGATTCTTCTTTAAAAAAAGCTAAAAAAGCTACAAAAATAAAAAAATATGATTTTTCATATTCTACAAAAGATTATAAAATTAAGTTTGATAAAGGGTTAAATGAAAAAGTTATTAAAAATATTTCAAAAATAAAAAAAGAACCTAAATGGATGCTTGATTTTAGATTAAAAGCTTATAAAACATTTATAAAACAAAAATTGCCTTCTTGGGGAATAATGCCACTTGAAGAAATTGATTTCAAAAATATAACTTATTTTGCATCTGTTGGTGATTCTGAAAAAACAAATTGGAAAGATGTTCCAAAAGATGTTAAAAAAACTTTTGATAGAATAGGGGTTCCAAAAGCTGAAAGAGATTTTCTTGCAGGTGTAGGTGCACAATATGATTCTGAAGTAATTTATCATAAAACCAAAAAAGAATTTGAAGAAAAAGGTGTTGTTTTTTTATCCATGGATGAAGGATTAAAAAAATATCCTGAACTTGTAAAAAAATATTTTGGTTCTGTAATTCCAATTGACGATAATAAATTTGCGTCTCTTAATTCTGCGGTTTGGTCAGGAGGTTCTTTTGTTTATGTCCCTAAAGGTGTAAAAGTTGATACTCCTCTTCAAGCATATTTTAGAATAAATTCTTCAAATATGGGACAATTTGAAAGAACTTTAATAATTGCAGATGAAGGTAGTAAAATCCATTATGTCGAAGGATGTACAGCTCCAAGATTTTCAACACAGTCATTGCATGCAGCAGTTGTTGAAGTTATTGCTTTAGAAGGTGCTAGTATAAGGTATACCACAATTCAAAATTGGGCAAATAATATTTATAATTTAGTTACAAAAAGAGCTTTTGCTTATAAAAATGCAAGTGTTGAATGGGTAGATGGTAATTTAGGTTCAAGATTAACCATGAAATATCCTGCAATTTATCTAAAAGGAGATAATTCTAGAGGAGAAGTATTATCTATTGCAATTGCTTCAAAAAATCAAAAACAAGATGCAGGTGCAAAAATTGTTCATCAAGCAAATAATACCACCGGAACAATTGTTTCAAAATCAATTTCAAAAGATGGTGGTGAATCTGCATATAGAGGGCTTGTAAGAATAGATAAGGGTCTTAAGAATGTAAAATCTAATGTTAGATGTGATGCAATTTTAATTGATTCAATAAGTAAGACTGACACTTATCCTGTAATATTTGTAAATGAACCTACAGCTGAAGTTTCTCATGAAGCAACTGTTGGAAGAATAGGTGAAGAACAATTATTTTATTTAATGTCAAGAGGTATTGATGAATCTAAAGCAATTACTTTAATTATTTTAGGTTTTATAAGTGAATTTTCAAAACAAATTCCTTTAGAGTATGCAGTAGAACTTAATAGATTAATTGAAATGGAGTTTGAAAATTCTGTAGGATAGGTTTATATGTTTATAAAAATTAATTTAAATAATTATAAATTAAAAGAAGTTTCTAAAAGTATTTTAAATACTTTAAATAAACTTAATCTTTCTAATTATAGTGAAATCTATTTAATAGATGATTCTATTAAAGATTTTTCAAGTTTTAATATTTCTTCAGTTAAAAATAATTCTTTAATCATTTTTAATAAAATATCTAATAAAAGTTTATTTGAAGTTTCTGATTTTAAAAATTTAAAACAGAAAAACATTATTTATTATTTTCAAAACACTAAATCCTTAAATTTCATAAGAGACTTTAAAGTTAATGATTTTATTTATAATAATAATTTTATTTTAGATAGATCCACCATCTATATTTCAAATCTTTATTTTGATTTAAATAATTTAAAATATAATCAAGATTCTTTTTTAAAAAAAGATTCTCAATTAAATCAGAATGATGTTTTACTTTTATCTAAATCTCAAAAAGCTTATATTAACATAAGAAATAATCATCTTTATAGAGAAACCATCTCAAATACAACTATTAAAAATGTTTTAAAAAACAAATCTTTTTCAAGATATGATGGTATGATAAATATTTTAAAGTCTGGAGATTTTTCAAAAGCATATCTTGAAACTAATAGTATGCTTCTTTCAGATATCTCTAGGTCTATTAGTGTGCCTATGCTTGAAATAGTTCCAAAAAATGTAAAAGCAACTCATGCTGCAACAGTTGAACATGTAACTGAAGAACAATTATTTTATTTATCTTCAAGATCTTTATCTAAAAAGAATGCTTATAATTTAATGGTTTCTTCTTTTTTAAAAGCAAACATTTCTTTTTATCCTGAAAAGATAATTAGTTTTATTGAGAAAAAAATAAAAGATAAATTATGAGTGATGATTATATCCCAAGTCAAATAATCTTAGATTATTATTCTAATCCTGTAAATTATGGTGTGATAAAATCTTTTGATATTAAAATAGAAGGTAATAATTCTGGATGTAGTGATAAAGTTACAATTTATGTTAAATTTTCAAAAGATAAAAAAATAATTAAAAATATTTCATTTGTTCATTCAGGGTGTGTAATCTCAAAAGCAGGTGGATGTATTGCAACTGAGCTTTCTTTAAATAAAAAAATAGAAGATGTTATTAACTTAAAACCTGAATCAATTATTGAAAATTTAGATGGTGTTTTACAAACAAGAGTAAGATGTGCTTATTTAACTTTAAATCTTTTAAAAGTTGCTTTAAAACAATTTATTTCTGAAAAACCAAAAACTCCTGTTAATTTTTCTTTAACTATTTAATTATTATTTCCTCTTTAAACTAAGGTTTTCTGCATATTTAAACTTTCCAAAGTTTTTTCCAAGTTTTTCATTTTTTGATTTATCTCTATAATGAATAACTCTCTCTTCTCTTTGTTCAATAGTTTCTGTAGATATTATGCCAGGTCCTCCCACACACCCTCCAGTACAGACAAGCATGTCAAGAAATCTTACTTTTTTATTTTCTCTAAATTTCATAATGG
>JAQVRT010000016.1 GCA_028700905.1 Candidatus Iainarchaeum sp.
ACTAGAAGTCTTCCAACAATTTACAAAGTTACAGGAGTTATTGATATGCCTTCTCCAGGAACTAATTATTATTTTTTAGTAACATCTGTTAAAAACGGAACTACTTTATATCCTGTTTCAAAAACTCAATGTGCACAATATAGTGTTTTAAAAGATCAATTAACTCAAGGTATGTTTATTGGTCCAATATCTTCAGAAGTTACAGGTTATAATAATAAAAGTTTTACTTTAAGATTAATGATACAAAAGTATAGTAGTCAAAGTTTATGTCAAACTGGAAATAATTCTATTAGTATGACAGGCAATATAGGAGAACTTTATAGTTAGAGGGGGAAAGTTTATTTATGAAGTCAAAATTTATATTTTTAATATTTTCAATGGTTTTATTATCAGGATTTATTTTTTCTGCAACTCCTGCAGATCCACCAGTAAGCAATACTGTTTTTAGTGTTGATATCGTGCTTCCAAATCCATATTATGGATTAATTGTTGCAGATGCATCTAATCTTGCAAATCCAGATTCTGTTTCATCTAACTCAATACAAAATAATGCAGTTGTATTAAGTAAGATTGGGGCAAGTAATCCTGGTGCAAATAAATTTTTAAAAATTAATTCAACAGGAAACTCTCTTGAATGGGCAACTGTTGAAGGTGGTTCTGGTTCAGGAGATGGTGTAGTTTATACTGCAACAAATCCTATAAGTATTTCAAATAATGTTATAAGTTTAAGTGATCTAGGTATAACTTCTTCAAAACTTGCTGATAATTCTGTAAATACTTCAAAAATAGCAAATTTTTCAATTAATGGTATGAAAATTGCTAGTGAAGCTGTTGATGAAGATCAAATAAGAAATGAAGCTGTAACTTCTCAAAAATTAGATACTTATGCAGTAACTTCAAATAAAATTAATACTGCTGCTGTTACTAAAGAAAAAATTGCAGTTAAATCTGTAGATTATGCAAGACTTGAAGTTTATCCTTTAGATAAATGTCCTGCTGAAAATGCATCTATTATTTATAGAAATGGAAGACTTGAATGGTCAAATTATATATCATGCGGTTCTAGTGTTTCTGTAGGTGCAATTAATTCTTCTGTGACTAAAAATTATTTTGCAGCACCATTTAATTCATGTGTTAAAAGTGTAACTCATACAGTAAGTCCTGTAACATGTACAGGTGAAAATTGTATTGAAGAATGGAGTTTGTTTAGATCAGGTGGAAGTGATTCTGTAACTAATAACTTATCAAATGTAACAAATACTTCTAGAACTGTTACATTTAATGCTTCAGATAATGACTTATATAACACAAGTTATGATCTTCAGTATAAATTATCTCAACCTGCAACTGGTTTAACACAAACAGTTTCAAGAAATGGATTTTCAGCAATATCTGGTGAAGAAACAGCTTGTGCTCCAGTAGTTCCAAGTTCTTTAAATGTTTTAAGATTTCCATCTGATGGATGTATTAATTATTTTGAAGTTAAAGCATTAGTTAGTTGTGTTGGTTCTTGTAATTATGTAATGTATGTAGATAATCTTCCTCATTCAGAAGGTTCATTTACTGGTACTCAAACAATTACTGAGAATGTATATGTTTCAGACATAATACATAATAATCCTAAAGTGAAATTTAAGATTACAAATACAGGCCCTGCTGGACTTGTAGGTCTTGAAAGAATTACACCTGAGGGTACACTTCAAATTACACTTCCACAAATGGTTGATGGACTTCTTTGTTCACAAAATTAAGATTAATTTCTTAATTTCTTTTTCTTTTTTTATTTTGTTTTTTAAATTAAATACCTTTTTAAATAGTTAGGTGTATATTATATCTAAATAATATATTTATCTTTAAGAATAACAAGATATTAAAGATCTAATCTCTTTAATAATAAATCTTATATCTTTCTTAAAAATATATTACTTTAATGTAGTAAGTTAAAAGCTACATAACTTGGTTTGATTTTCAAACCAAAAAACCTATTTCTTATGAAAAATTTAAACCGAAGCTCTTTTAATACTTTCATGACATTATCATGATATATTATGACACAAAATGACAATATCACAAAACAGATATTTTTAGAAAAGTTATTAAAACAAGATACCAAAGAGCTGGGTTTGAATGATCTTATTCAGATCCAAGAGAAGTTTAACGATCCGTTGATACTTTCTGTAATATTACATCAACTTTTAGAAGAAAGAAAAAGAACAAACGAGATATTAAAAGACTTGTATGAAAAGTATGACTCTTTACAATTTTCTATTAAGAATAGTAAAGAATCTAGTAATTTAAATCAAGATCAAGATACAATTAATATCTTACCAGAAATAGATGATAAAATAATTTCTTTTATAAGAGCAAATCAAAAAGTTGATGCAGAACAAGTACAAGAAGCATTTAATTATAAAGGATCAAATGCAGCTTCTCAAAGACTTAATAGACTAGTAAAAGAAGGATACTTACGAAAAGTTCAAGCAGGAAGAAAGGTATACTTTATTGTAAAATGATTTTTCCCCTTAAAAATCATTTCCTTTAAAAAAACCCCTTTAATATAGAAAAACTGTAAAAAACCCCTTTTTTACATTTTTTTCAAAATTTATACCTTTTTTCCTTCTTTTAAAAATAAGTTTTTGTCTTTTATTTTAGTCATTTAATTCCCCTCTAAAAAACTTTAAAAAAGATTGTAAGGAAAACTTTTTTGTTTCTTTCCTTCTTCTTTTCTGCCCTTTAATTATAAAAATACTTATTAAAAAAAAAGATTGTAAGGAAAACATTTTTGTTTCTTTCCTTCTTCTTTTCTGCCCTTTATTTTTAACTTAAAAAACTATTTTTTAATTTTACAACTCTTTTTAAATATTTTGTATATATAGATTTAATACTAATGAAATTGCTTTTTAACCTATTAAGCAATAAATTTAGATATAATTATTTTAAATTAAAAAGAAGGAGTTGACTTAAAAATATGAAACTAGAAAAAATTGGTGCATTTGCTTTTCTTGGTGGTATCTTAATTTCTATTATTTTTGGACTTATTTACAATATTAACCATCCAGTATGGCTTTCAACTGTTTTAATTATTTTAGGATTAGTTGTTGGTCTTTTAAACATTGAAGATAAAAATATATCTCTTTTCTTAATTGCATCCATTACATTTATTGCAACCAGTAACTCAATAAATGCAATACCTGTTATAGGAGATGTTTTAAGAGGAGTTTTAGTTAATTTAGTATACTTTGTAGCTCCAGCTGCATTAGTAGTTTCAATTGTTGCAATTATTAGAGTTTCAAACTCTAAATAATTCTTTTTTTTTCTTTTTTTTTAAATAAAAATACATTTTTTATCTATAAATAATGAATATTTAAATATTTCTATTTATAGTATATTTACAGTATATATAAAAAACTTTATATAGTAATAAATATATAATATTAATATAATATTTATAAATTTATAAATAAAGAAATAATATGGTTAAAGATAAAAATAATTTAGGCTCTAATGAAAACAATGAAAATAAACAAAATATTTTTTCAAGGTTTTATAACTATCTTGAAGATAAATATTCTTCTTTATCAAACTGGCTTACAGAAAAAGGAATACCATTAAATAATTTAAACAATTATTTAGAGGAAAAAGGACTTCCTGCTTTTGCAATAGTTGCATCTATTTTATTATTATTAATTTTTATAATTGTTTTCTTAATTATCTTTTCTTTTTCCAGTCAATCAACAATAACTTTTTCTGTAAAAGATTATTCTGGACTTTCAATAAATGATGCTTTTTTAAAAATTACAAATAGTTCTGGTAAGGAAATCTTTTCAGGAACTGTAAATGATAATGATGTTAAAAAAATAAAACTTAAATTAGGAGAATCTTATTCTTTTAAATCAACTAAAGATGGATATCCTGAATTTTCAAAATCAATAATTATTTCTGATAAAGATCAAAAAGTACAAATTACTTTTTTAGAATTAATTGAGTATGGTGTCTTAAAAATAAGATTAATAGATAGAGATAATAAAGGAATAATTACTTCAGGAACTGCAATCGCAAGATACACAATTAATAATGCTCCTGAGTCTACAGAAAACATTGTAAATATTGCAAATGATCATTTCATAACTTTAGAAGTTCCAATGAATAAAGATATTGAACTTTTAGTTAGTGCAGATGATTATGAAGATTTTAAAGAAACAAATTTTAGAATAACTTTAGAAAATCAAGAAAAAGTTATTGAAATGGATATTTCTTCTTTATCTTTTGAAGGTAAAAGTCAAGTTACTTTTGTTGTTTTAGATACAGAAGAAAATCCAATTGATGATGCTTTAGTAAGTATATATAATCTTGGAGATGAATTACTAGATTCAAAAAATACAATTGATGGAAGAGCTTTATCTTTTATTGATAGTGGTTCTACAATATCTTATAAAGTTGAAAAAGAAGGTTATAGAACATTTATAAGTGATCCTGAAGTTTCTTTTAGAATTACAAAATCTGAAATAACTTATAATGTTACTTTAGAAGAAGGTGGAAACTTTTTAGATGTGTTTGTAAAATCTGGTTCTAATTTTTTATCTCTTGGAGATGTTGCAATTACTGTTTATGATTTAAATAATAATATTATTAATTCTGGAAATACAGATGATTTAGGTAATTTAAAATTAACTGGTCTTTCTGATAAAGCTCCAATTGTTGTTACTGCTTGTAAAGAAGATTTCCTTTGTGAAAATTTAACAGTAGATCTTTTAGAAAAAAGTTCAGTTGAGTTTACTTTAGAAAGAATAGATGTTACAAATAGTGCTATTCTGTCTGTTTTTGTTGTTGATGAAAAAAATTTACCAATCTCAAAAGCTTTTATAAAAATCTATCAATTATTACAAGATGAAAAAGAAGTTCCATACAACACATCTCTTCAAACTGATCTTACAGGTTCTCTTTCAGTACCTTTAAGAGTAGGAGATTCTTTTAGAGTATATTCATTAGTTGGAGAAGTTCAATATTTTGAAGATGTTACAATTGATGCTTTAAGAGAAAATAAAATAATTTTTGTAATGGATAATGCTTCTAAAATAATAAAATTAGATCTTTATGATGAAAATGGTTTTAAACTTACTTCAGGATCTTTACTTGTAAAAACAAAAGATGGAACTGTTCTTTTTGATGGTAATTTATCTGAAACAGATCAAGTAAGTTTTATTTCAGAAGGCTATAAAGATTTATATGCTGAATACACAGATGTTAATGGTAATAAATCTTCAATTAATTTTAATGCTGATGAATCTGAGTCAGATGGATATATAAGACTTGATTTTAATAAAGAAGTTAATTTAACAGATTATCCTGTAATTGAGTTTTCAGGAATTGTAGATTCTAAAGGAGTCAAATCAAATTTTGTAACAATAGGTAAAGAATATTATTTAATTTTTGATGTTTTATTCCCAGAAAATACTTATAAAGGACAAGTACATATTAGAGCTGGTGATGATACTCAAGTTGATGTTGAAGAAATGAGTTATGGTATAACTGGTTTTTCTGCAATGGATATTTATGATTTTAAATATGGTACAACATATAATAGTTCTCCTCTTCCAGGTTTAATGAATATTGATCTTTTAAATGAAGGTTCTTCTCAAGTTTTAAATAAATGGCTTGAACTTAAATGGGATAGTGATGTTCCTTTAGGTAATAAACAAATCAAAGTAAAAATAAATGTTACAGATGATTCTTATTCAAAATTAACTTTTAAATATAGAACTTTATTTGAAGAAAATAAATTATACTATAGAGATCCAGTTGACTCTTTATTAAACCAAAGTTATTCTTCACCTCAAAAAGGTGCTTTGTATGCTGACACAAAAGAAGTAAATATTGATGTTTATAATGTTCCTTTAGATTGTGAAGGTTCTCAATGTGTTTCATATACTTTTATTGATTCAAAAGGAAATGAATTTTCAAAAGATGATTTCTATGCTGTAAGAGATGAAACTTATTTTTTAAAAGTAAGTCTTTATTCTTTAGATAATAAACAATTAGATCTTTTAGCAGAAACTTCAAAAAGTTTCCCTTTAATTTCATTTGGTTCTTTTTCAGATAATCTTTATCAAAATGAAATAATAAATGATAATTCTTTGTTTGAAATTTCAAGAGATGGTTTTTTACTTTCTGAAAACTCTTTAAAAAATATTTATCTTTCATTTATCTCAAAAGATATTGGTGCTGCATATATTGACCTTAAAGCAACAGATGTTATTTTAGGAAATGAAATTTTAAACAATAGATTAAGTTTTAATGTTTATGATAAAAAAGAAATGAATGTTTTAGTTTCTCCAAGTAATTATGTTGATTATGGATCAAATTTTACTGTTGATGTTTTAGATTCAGTTTCTCTTGAACCTATAACAGATGCTTTTATTTCTTTTTATGATGTTAGAGATACTTTTATTTCTTCTTTAAAACCAAGTAATTCAAATGGAAGGAATGGAAAATATACTATTACAAATAATTTTAATACTTCAATTGTTAAAATGGTAGTTGAAAGATATGGTTATCTTCCTTATGAAACTGAAATCTATATAATTGATAATACTTTATTAAATGCAATTCCTTCAGAAATAATTTTTAATTTAGGTCTTGATCAAACAGCATCAACTTCAAACTTTAGTTTAGAAAACTTAGGTAATTATCAAGCAACAAATGTAAGGTTTGGAGAACCAATTTGGATTGAAGGTAGTGCTGGTATTTATCTTGAAGGAAGAGGTAATCCAATAATTAATAAAAACTCAACTCAAAATTATCAACTTTTATTAACAACAGACAATGATCTTGAACTTACAACTGCATATGCACATCTTCCAATATATGCAAATATTGGTCCTAGAGAGGTTACAAAAATATTAAATGTTAGAATAAATAAAGGTTTAATGTTAAATGAATGTGTTGAAATTACTCCTTCAGAAGTTTCTTCTTTTGTTGGACTAAATGTTTCTTCAAATTATGCAGATCCATTTAATACTCCTTTTACAGATTATGATTATACTTCAAATACTTCAAATAATCCTATGCTTGCTCCTTCTCAAAGTTATTCTAATTATGAAGAATATCTAAATTCAAGTGGATATAACATTACTGATTCAACAGATAATAGTTATACTTACACAGATTCTTCCAATTATACTTATCATGCAACTTCTCCTGCTCTTAATTCTCAAATTACTGAAAACACAACTTATTTTACAATTAAAAATAATTGTTCTCAAGCTATAACTTTTAATCCTCAAGCAGTTTTAACTTCTTCATCATCAAATAATAATTTAGAAGTTTCTCTTGCAAATGTAACTATTCTTCCAGGAGAAGAAAAAGTTTATGATGTTATTTTAAAAAATTCATCTGAACTTAAAAGAAAAACAACATATACTTATAATATTTTATGGCATAATAATTATTATTCAATAGCTCCTTCAGTTTTAAATGTTGATCTTTTAGATTTAAGTAGAGCTTTATGGGTTATGCCACAACAAATAAATGTTCCAATCTCTCAAGTACATCCTCAACAAGCTGCTGAAAATTATACTAGATTTTTTATTAAAAATATAGGTGCTGTTCCAATAACTGATATACAAATAAGTCAGTATCCAAAAATGGTGTCTTCTAATATTAAAATTACTGAATATCCAAGACAAGTATCTGTTTTAGAACCAGGAAAAACAATTCCTGTTGATTTAAAATTTTCTGTAAATATTAATAAATCTACATTAGATAATGCTTTAATACAAGTAACTGGTAAAGCTGTTGGTATTAGTGAACCAATAATTTCAACAACACAATTAGTGTTTTCAATTTCTTCTCCAAATTGTTTAAAAGTAAGTAATAAAAATATTAATTTTGATTTAGAAGTTGGGGAAACAAGAGCAAGAAATATTACAATTACAAATCAATGTTCTGAACCTGTTACAATAGTTGGTATTGATAAAAAACAACAAGGATATTATCAAGCATATGGGGATAATTCTTTTAGAATAATTCCAGCTTCTGGTAATCCAATAATTCCTGTTAACATGTCAAATACTTATAGAATAGAGTTTACTGCAAATTCTTTAGGTGGTTCTCCAAAAACACCAATGATACTTCAAGGTAGATTAATGAATTCAGGTAATCCTGTAACTTCAGAAGAGGTTTTAGTTTCAATAACTATAGATGATATAATGGTTGGAGAAGAAGCTGAAAGAAATATTTCTATTTTATCTTCTCTTCCTTCTTGTGAAGATCCACAAAATATTAATTCATATAATAGACCATTAATTTCAATTAAAGATTGTTCTGAAACTTCAGGATATTGTGATGGAGAATCTTCAGCTGAATTAATTTTAAAGAAAGTAAATGAACTTCAAAATGAAATTAAACAATTTTCTGCACAAACACAATCAAAAGTAATTGATACTGGTTGTACTCTTCAAGATGCATATAGTGGTTTTTGTAAGATATCTGAACTTGGTGGAGGAATTGATCCTGTTGAGTTTTCTTTCTTTATGCAAAATGATAATGTTACACCTGATTTAATTAAAGAAATTTTAAAAAAATCAAATTATTCTTTTAAAAATTATTTTGTTGAAACAAATATTTTTAATAAAGAAATTAAAACTATAGATCAATATTCTTCTTATGGGGTATATGCTGGTGGAAATAAATTATTTGTCTCTCCTCACCTATCAGGTTGTGGAAAATACACAGTAGAGATTGATGGTTATGTTGCTGCAAGTCCAGATTATATTTATCCTGAAAGAGCATATTATTATATTAATGTTGTAGAAAAAGATACTAACACAATTCACTGTGAGAAAAATATTGTAAATTATTTAAATTATCTTCCATGGGATCTTTCTTTTAATAAAAACCAAAGAGCAGGAACTTGGCTTACTTTATTTACTGGTGATGAAAATTTATCAAAAGCTTTAATTAAAAGTGTGGGTAAGTTTAAGTCAGATGAAATTGATTTAAGATATGTTTATAATAAAGATGTTTTATCTACAAGAAATAGTACATTAAATGTTTCAACTGGAGAGATTTCTGAAAATAAAGAAGCTCTTGCAAAGATTTCTTTTAATGATACTTCTTTAAGAAAAAGCTCTTCTCCTGAGCAAATAGATATTACTTTAAATTCTCTTTATAATTCTCCTGAGGGTAAAACTTCTGAGTATGCTATTAAAGATTTTTCAAAAGTAATTTCTTCAATGATTTCAGATAATGATTATTCTGCAAAAGTTTGTATTTCTGAAGATAAAACATATATGCTTGTTTTAGATGTTATTTCAGCAGGAGATTTAACTTTTGTTGATAAAGAAATAAGTCTTCCTTTAAAGGATGGACCTTCATGTTCTTTATTAAAAGTTAAGTCAGCAGTTCCTGAAACTTTAAAGATTACTTCTGATTCTTTAGAGTTTGCAAATATTGGTTTTAAGAAAACTAAAAATGATACTCTTCAAGAAACACTAGATGTTAGTGTTATTGCAAATAAAGATTCTAACTTTTATATGTGTGTAACTCCAAATTCAGATATTGCAATCTCAGCTCTTGTTGATAAAAAAATAACTGTAACAGCAACAAGTATTTATTCTGCAAGTGGTAGTGTTGGAAATAGAAGCACAACTGCAGAAGTAGCTTTCTCTTCATGTGCAATCACACCTGAAGATTATCTTTTAGGTATTTATTCAAATATTTTAACTGAAAATAATAAAGTTGAAGATGATAGAGTATTACCTCAAAATTATACAGCTATTGTAGATTGGGATAAACAATATAATCCTGAAGAAAAAGAAAAATTATGTTCTACTTTACAAAAGATTGTAAATAGTAAAAAGTATAATGGAGAACTTTTCTTTGATTATGAAGTTTTAGGTTGTGAGCTTGAAGATTCTTCACAAGAAAGAGATTCAAGGTTAAATAAAGCACTTACAAATGCTGGTGCATATTTCTTAAGATGTTCTGTTGTTTGTGCTGGATGTTATGGGCTTACAGCACTTGTAATGCCTATATCTCTTGGAGGTATTGGTATTGATTGTTTAGGTTTTTCATGTGGTATTTCTTCTATCCTAGTATTTGCATCTACATATACTGGTGAAGATAAAGGTATTAATTGGATTTTAGATCAATTGTTAGCAAAATTATTAGGAAATGATGAATTTAAATTCTTTGAACCTTTATTTGGAGAAGTTAAAGATTGGATTTCAGGTGTTGCTGGTTCTTTTATGGCAGGATTTTCTAAAACTGGATCTTCTGCAGCTGCAACTCCGTTAACTTTTAAAGAACAATTAATAGATTTAGGCGTTGATGTAACTACAACTCCACAAGCACCTCCAGCAAATACTTTAACTGGTTTAGAAGGTAATGAATTAAAGAATTTTAATAGTCAAGTTAAAAACTTTAGTAAATATTTTAGTGGTGCAGATAAAACTAGGTTTATACCTACAGGTAATAATGATAAATCTGTTTTTCTAAAATTAATTACTAAATCTTCAACATCTAATGGAGGAATATTTACTTTTGATCCTTCAAAATTATCTCCAACTGAGCTTGATGAACTTTCTGGTATTGTAAAAAGAGGAACTCTCACAGGAAAATATGCTCATATGGTTGACAAAGATATATTTGTTAAAAGACTTACTAAATATAAAGTAAATTTATCTTCTGGTACTTCTTCTGGACTTACAAATCCAGGTGGCGTATCTGGTTTTACAACTTTAGAACCAGATGTTCGTGATAATTTATTAAAAGTTATTGATGGTTCTAGTGATTCAAAAGGACTTATTAAAGAAGCAGATGATTCTATTAAAGTTTTAGAAAAAAAAATAGCTGATCTTAAAAAGAATAATGATAGATCTTTATTTAATCCTAAAAAAGTAAAAGCTGATCCAAATAAAATAACTGCTCTTGATAGGGCTGCAAGAAAAGCATCTTCAGATATTGCAAGTTTAGAAAAAGAACTTGAAAAAGTTAAAGTACAAAAAGCATCTTTACAAAATATAAGTAATAAAATTAAAAATGTTGTTCCAGATAAATCTGGGAATTATTTAGTTCCAGATGAAGTTTTAGATGATTTATCTAAAACAAATGGTTCAAAAATGACTGTTGCAAAAAGTAAAGCAAAGTGGGTTAGAGGTGTTGGTGGTTTTGTAAGAGGTTTTGGTTGTGGTCTTTTAGGTAATATGGTTGGAATTAATGCTTTAAAAGAAGAAGGTAAAACAGGACTTAATAAATCAATAGAGTTTTTAAGTAAAAATGATTTTGAGAAAAATATATTCTATGTCTCTGAAGTTGATATGTTATCTCCAGAAAATGATCAAGAGTATGAAACAAGATATACAATTAATATAAAACCTTATATCTCTCAAGATCAAAGTATTATTTCTTCAATTCCTACAAAAAGAATTGATTCTTGTACTATAGAAGAATAATTCTTTTCTTTTTTTATTTTTTTAGTAAAAAGAAATATATAAAAATATAAACATCTTATTTATATTAGTTAATATAATATATTAAAGATATAATTGGTGTTATATAATCATGTTAAAAAATAAAAAAGGATTTAATTTATTTACTGCTTTAATCTCATTGATGCTTTTATCAATAACTCTAGTTTTTATTTTTAATATGGTTCAAACTGAAGAAAATTATTTAGAATTAATAAATAATCAATCTCAAGCTTCTGACCTCTTAACAATTGCAGATATTTCAAGAGCTGATGCTTTTAATAATTTTGTTGTTTCTTTTAGAGAACAATGGATGTCTTTTAGAAGTGACTCTGATTCTGAAATTAGACTTACAAGAAAAGATATTATGCTTGATTGGGATAATTTTGTAGATTATTTTGCAGATTATATTTTCTTTGATAATAATTTTGAAGATCATTTTGCACGTAATATGGTAGAATCTTTAAATTATACAAATCCACCAACAGGTTATGATATAGATGTTCCTACTTATTCTCCTTATGAATTATCTAGAATTATTAAAAAAGCTTTTCTTGCAGCTGGAGATGATAAAATAAAAGTTGTAAGTTGTGAAAGAAAAGATGAGGTTTGTTTAGGTACACTTTATTTTACAATTGATACTAGAAAACTTTCTGCAGAAGAATATGAAACACTTCCAATGATAACTGTTAAAAGAAATGTTGATGATGAAGTTATTCAAAGACCAGTTTTTGCAAAAAGAGCATACAGGATATATATACCTTGGAGAGGATTTCAAGCTTTAAGAACTGTTAGAAATTTTGCACTTGATGCTGATCTTGAAAAAAGAGAAACAACTTCTGAAATTATTGAAAATTCAAAAGATTCAAGAGGTTTTTTTAATCCTTATATTCATTATACTCTCAATAGTGCAAAACTTGGTGTGTGTGATATTGATAGTTGTGCTCTAAGAAAAGATTTATTTAAAACTGTTGAGTTAAATGGGTTTACTGGAGCTACATGTTCTAATCCTCCTGAAGTTAGTAATGTTTCTGACAATGGAGGAATTTCTGTCCCTTTTGCAGGAAGAGTTTCTCTTTCTAATACTACTCATAGTTACAAAATTCAAGATATAGATGGAACTGTGAAACCAATATATAATGATTTAGTTAAGACTACTATAAAGAATAATTTAGAAAATAGAAGTGATACAATACATGCAGGAAAAAAATTGCCATCAATCTATTCTTCTTCTTCAATTTTAGATGATGAATGTCAAATGCCTTTAACAATAAATGGTTTTTCAATATGTAATATACGTGTAAGACTTCCTTCTCCAAAAGTTACAAAAGAAGTAACTTCTGTAGGAGCTGTTTCAGAATCTTTAAGTAATTTATTTCCAGTTTCATTTAATCCTTCTGGTTTTAATAAAGCTTCAAACTTAAGTCTCTCTATTGATGATTATTATAATATTAATGTTTTTGATCAAGAAAGTATTCCTAATCAAACTAATTATCAATATCTATCATGTACAACTATTGATTATATTGATTTATTATTTAAATTTGAAGAACAAGATGAAAAATATATCTTTTCTGAAGATTCAAAAAATATTTATATTCAGATATCAGATAGATTTTCAGATTATACTTTCTTTACTTCATCTGAAAGCGTTCCTACCTTTAATGGAGGATATTTTCAAAAAAAAGATCTTCCTTTATTTACAGGTGGAAATGGTTGGACTTGTAAAAGTTATGAAGAAAATGAAGATGATGCAGCATGTATAGCAGGCTAAATTCACTTTTTAATGTTAATAAAAAGGTATTTAAATGTATAAGCACTATAATTATATAACAAATAACATAGTTTTTAAAAGATTATGTTATAAAAATATAATATATTATAATATATACGAGAGATGATTTATGGGTCTTAGATCTTTTTACTTTAAACAAGAAGAAAAATATTTTAATTTTCTAGACAGAATGGAGAAAAAAGGAATTAATCTATACAAAATAGTAGATCCTTTAGAAAAGAATGGTATACCTACTTTTTTAGTATTTAATATATTTATTCTACTTTTAATTTTATTTTTAGTTTATTTATTTATTGGACAAACTCCATTAACTGATGAAAACTATACTTTAACTTTTGTAGATTCTCAAGACCAGCCAATCTCAAATCAAGCAATTGAAATTCTTCTTAATAATAATAGAAAGATTTTAAACACTAATGAATTTGGAATTTCAGAAATTACAGATGTTGAAATTAAATCTTATGATTTAGAAATAAGTAGTGAAAAGTATACTCTTGAAAATCCATTAACTTTAGATTTTAAAGAAAACACTTCTCATAAGATATTTTTAAAATCAAAAA
>JAQVRT010000017.1 GCA_028700905.1 Candidatus Iainarchaeum sp.
GAGGACAATTAATCTATAATGGAGAAAAGAATAGTTATATAATGTGGGTTGAACAAACCTATATAATGCATCAATCTGAAATTAAAGGAATGGATGTTGATCCTATAAAAGAAACTAATCCAGAAACTGGTTGTGAAGAAGATGCCTTTGAAATTAGTGTATCTCCAGATACTTCTAATCCTGAAGCTGTTAAAAAATCAGAAAACATGAATAAAGCTTTAGAAAAGGTTGGACCTTTTAAGATGTTTGATACACCAACAAAAACATTTATTTTCTATACAACAGAACCTCCAGAATGTCAAAATAGAATGAAAATTATAGATAAAGAAACAGGACAAGTTATTGATCAAGCAATTGATGAAATAATTACAACTCCTGATGGATTTATTGTAAGAACAGAAGATGGACAAGAACATAATTTTGAATTTAGTGCAGAAGATGGTGTTCCTAAATTAAAGTATAATGATCAAACAGAAACTTTACTTTCAGCACAAGGTAAAAATGGTTCTTTCTGGTATGATCCTAAGACAGGTAATTGGTATACAGAAAACGGTCACTTAATACCATTTGATCCTGAATACAGAGATGGAATGACATTTAAAGTTGGAGAAGATGGTAAAGCTTATGGAACAACAGTTAATAACCTTCTTGGAAATCCAGCAGCAACAGGAGGAAGTGATAGAGGTACTTTAAATCTTCCATTAACTCCTGAAAAAATACTTCCATTCACTCTTTATATCTTAGTAATAATGGCAAGTTTTATGTACTTGTTTTCATCTAGAAATCAAAAATTTAAGAAAAGGTAAAACTTTTCTTATTTTTTAGGATTTCTTTTAATTAGTCTTTTGCTATTATCTCTAGATGCATTTTCTTTTTCTACAAAATTAGAGTTATTATTTTTTCTAGATTGATTTCTTGGTTTCATAAATTTTCTTAAAAATGGCATTTATTATGACCTCTTTTATGTTTTCTTAAATAATATATTTTACAATAATCTATTTAAATATATTTATATATAATATATTAATTAAGGTGAAACAATTATGGCTGAAATAAATGAATATGAACAAAATAGAAAAGCTAATTTTAAAAAATTAATTGATAATGGTATTGAACCATATCCATATACTTATGATAGAACACATCATTCTATTGATATTTTAGAAAAACATAAAGATTTAAAAGAAGATGAATATACAGAAGAAAATGCAAGTGTTGCAGGAAGAATATTACTTATTAGAAACTTAGGAAAAATTGCATTTTTAGATCTTCATGATAAAACAGGAAAAATCCAAATTGTTGTAAAAGAAGCTAATCTTAATGAAAAAGAAAAAATAATTCTTAATGCTTTAGATAGAGGAGACATTATTGGAGTTAAAGGAAAAATATTTAAAACAAAAAGAGGAGAAATTTCAATTGACTTAGAAAATTTAACTTTTCTTTCAAAAGCTTTTATGCCTCTTCCTGAAAAATATCACGGAATTAAAGATACAGAATTAAAATATAGAAAAAGATATATTGATTGGATGGTAAATAAAAAATCAAGAGATATATTTATAGTTAGATCAAAAATAATTTCTCTTATGAGAAAGTTTTTAGATGAAAAAGGATTTTTAGAAGTTGAAACTCCTCTTTTACAACCATTATATGGTGGAGCAAATGCAAGACCTTTTGTAACTGAAAGTTTTGTATGGAAAAGAAATCTTTATTTATCAATTTCACCTGAACTTTATTTAAAAAGATTATTGGTTGGGGGATTTGAAAAAGTTTATACTATTTGTAAGAATTTTAGAAATGAAGGTGTAGATAAATCTCATAATCCTGAATTTACAATGCTTGAACTTTATGAAGCTTATAAAGACTATAACTCAGCTATGGATATTTTAGAAGAAATGCTTGAATATGTCACTACAAATATTTTTGGAACAACCAAAATAATTTATGATGGAAATGAGTTTGATTTTAAAAGACCATGGCAAAAAATGACAATGAAAGAAGCTATCTTTAAATATGCAAATATAGATATTGATAAATTATCTGATCAAGAAATTAAAGATTTATTAACAAAAGAAAAAATAGAACTTGAAGAATATAAAAGAGGACTTGCTATTGCAGAAATCTTTGAACATTATTGTGAAGATAAACTATATGGTCCAATACATATAATTGATCATCCAAAAGAGACAACTCCTCTTTGTAAGTTACATAGAGATGATAAAACATTAATTGAAAGAAACGAACCTTACTTAAATAGTATGGAACTTGCAAATATATACAGTGAACTTAATGATTCCTTTCTTCAAGAAGAATTAATGATTGAACAAAAAGATCAAGGAAAATCTAAGGGTGAAAATCATCCAATTGATACAGATTTTATAGAATCATTAAAGTTTGGTATGCCTCCTGCTTATGGTATAGGTATGGGTATTGATAGACTTGTTATTCTTTTAACAAATTCTCAAAATATTAGAGATGTAATATTATTTCCTTTATTAAGAGAAGAAGAATCTTCTAAAAAGAAAGAGGGAGAAAGTGATAAAGATGGTGCATAAATGTATAAAATGTAATAAAATAATTGATTCTACAAGAATCTATTGTAAAGCTTGTGAAGCTGAAATTAGAAAAAAGGATGAAATAAAAAGATTAAAAGAAAACCAATGGAATAAGGCAGATTTCTTTGAAAGACAAAGAATGAAGTGATTTTTAAATGAAAAAAATATTAATTATTTCTCATAGAGATTTAGATGGGATTACTTCTGCTGTAAGTTATATCTGGAATCATTTAGAAACAATAAATGTTTCTAAAAATATTAAGAATATTTCTAAATATTCAGATATAATTGATTATGACCATGGAGAAGATATTTTAAAAAAGCTAAAATTAAAAAAAATAAATCTTAAAAATTATTCTCATTTAATAATTACAGATCTTTCTTTTTCTTTTGAAATAATGAATTTTTTTTATAAAAAATTTAAAGAAAATTTAATATGGATCGATCATCATAAAAGAATTACAGATGAACTTGAAAAAGAATTTTTTAAACAAAAAATAAAAATTACAGGTATAAGAGACTTTAAACATGCGGCTTGTTTTTTAGTTTGGAAATTTTTTAAAAAAGATGCACCTGATTTTGTAAAATATGTACAAGATATGGATCTTTGGACTTTTAAACTTGAAAATTCAAAAGAATTTATTGCTGGTTTAGATACTTTTAAGGGACCATATACTAAGAAAAATATTAATTTTATTTTAAAATTTATAGATATTGATTATTTTAATAAACAAAAACAAAAAATTATTGAAAGAGGAAAAATAATCCAAGAACATCAAATAAAACATGTAAAAGAACAATTGTTTTCTGGAAAAATTATTGATTTTTTTGGAAATAAAGCCTTTGTTGTTAACAGTATCTTTATACCAGGTGTTTTTGCAGAAGTAATATTTAAGGAAAAAAAATATAAATCTGCAGAAATTTTAATCATTTGGTATAAAGACCATAATACTAATAAATTTAAGTTTAGTTTAAGAAGAAGAGAAAACTCAAAGGTTGATCTTTCCCTAATTGCAAAAAGATTAGGCGGAGGAGGGCATCCTGCTGCTTCTGGCTTTACTTTAAATTCTTTAGCAGAATTTAAATATGAATAGATATGACAGAATACTTAATAAACCTTGCAAGATTTGTATCCTACAATGAAAAGAAAGAAATCTACAGAGACCTTAAAAATAAAGGCTACTTTGTTTCAAATGATTCTTGGTCTTATAGAAGACTTATAGTTAATAAACCTGTAAAAAATAAACCTTTTGTTGCAAGTTTAATTGAACTTAAAGAAACTTTTTATCAAAATAATTTAAGTCAAACAATAGATAGACTTTCAAAATATAAGATAAAAGAAATTAAAGCAAAAATTGAAAGAAATGTGCCTTTTCATTCAAAAGCTATAACTGAAAGATATCTTAAAAAATATAAATTTGATCCTGAAGGAGAAGTTATTTATCTTGAAGCAAGACTTGAAAAAGATAAAGTTGCAATAAGACTTGGTTTTTATTTAGATGATAAAGAAAATATTCCTGTTAAAAAAGAAGTTGTATATCCAGATATTGGAATTGAAAGCCCATTTACTTTAGGAGAAGTTGGAGATTTTTTAAGACTTTCAAAAACTTTTAAAACAAAAGTTTTTATTTTTACTTTAAATGATCCTGATTGTTTAAATAATATACAAAATTTTTTAAAAGAAAATAGTTTTGATAAAGGAAATATAACTATTGTAAAAGATATTGAATCTTTTAGAAATGAATATGAAATTATAGGATTTAGTATGTGGGGTAAAGATCCTCTTGAAACAATTATTAAAAATAAAGAAAAAAAGAAATTATTGTTATTTGGAAATGAAAGAAGAGGGCTTTTAAAAAAAACAATGGATCAGTGTAATAAAATAATAAAGATTGGATCTTCTTCTGAACCATTAAGAGCAACTCAAGCAGCATCTTTTGCTTTAGGATATATTTTTTCTAAAGAAAATTAAATCTTATATTTAGATACTGCTTTATCTATTTCTTTTATAACTTTTTTATCAAGAACAGATGGTATTATTTTCTTTTCTGTTGGTTTTTTAATTACACCAGCAATTGCTTTTGAAACATCTATTTTTAGTTCTTGAGAAATATCTATAACATTATATTTTAATAAAGCTTTAAAAAGCCCAGGAAATACTAAAACATTATTTATTTGATTATCATAATCACTTCTTCCTGTTGCTATAATTTTAGCTTTTCCTTTTTTAGCGTCTGTTGGAAAAATTTCAGGAGTTGGGTTTGCAAGAGCAAAAATTATTGAATCTTGGTTCATTGTTAAAATATCTTCTGTTTTCAAAAGATTTCCTTTTGAAGCACCTATAAAAATATCAGCATTTTTTATAGCTTCTAAAAGATTTCCAGAAATATTTTCTTTATTTGTTATATCTAATATCTCTTTTTTATAACCATTAAGATCTTTTCTTTCATTTGAAATTATTCCTTTAGAATCACACACTAAAATATTCATAAAACCAGCAGCATGTAAAAGTTTAGTTATTGAAAGTCCAGCAGCACCTGCTCCGTTAATAACAATTCTACTATTTTTATCTTTTTTTGTAACTTTTAAGGCATTATAAAGGGCCGCTAAGACAACAATAGCGGTTCCATGCTGATCATCATGAAAAACAGGTATGTCTAGCTCTTTTTTAAGCCTATTTTCTATTTCAAAGCATCTAGGAGCAGCTATATCTTCTAAATTTATACCACCATAACTTTTTGAAATTAATTTAACTGTTTTTATTATTTCTTCTGTATCTTTTGAATCAATTGTTATTGGAAAAGCATCAACATCTGCAAATTCTTTAAAAAGAGCAGCTTTTCCTTCCATGACAGGTAAAGATGCTAAGGGACCAATATCTCCTAACCCTAAAACAGCTGAACCATCTGTAATAATTGCAATAGTATTTTTTGAAGAGGTTAATTGTTTTGCTTTTTTAAAATCTTTATAGATTTCAAGAGAAACAGCACCAACTCCAGGAGTATAAAGTAAAGATAAATCTTTTTTTGAAGAAATTTTCTTTTTTGAAACTATTTCTATTTTACCTTTTAGTTTATTATGTAGCTTAATGCTTTCTGCATTATAATCCATATTATATCATCTCTGTTATATTTATTAAAAATAATTAAATTATAAAAAAAATAGTTATAAAAAAATAAAAAAAATAGTTAAAAAACTATTTTAAAGCTTGATCAATTGCAGGTTTATTAAACCCAATAATAACTTGACCATTAACATCTAAAACAGGAACCCCTTGTTGTCCTGATTTTTGAATCATTTCCATTGCTCTTTCCATGTTTGATCCAACATCAACATCTTCAAATTCAATGTTTTTAGATTTTAAATATTCTTTTGCCATAACACAATAAGGACATGACTTTGTAGAATATACAGTTACATTATTCATACTATTCACCTTTTAATTTTTTAATATCAGATATTATTTTTAATAATAGTTTTTTATTTTTTATTTTTATACACTTAGATTTATTTATTTTTTCAATAGTTATAATTCCTTCTTTTTTAAGAATTGCTAATTGTCTTGAAATAGTAGAAAGATCTTTACCTGTAAAGGATGCAAGATCTGTACAACAATTATCTTTCTCATTTAAAAGTTTTAGAACTATTGAATACCTGGTTTCTTCTCCAAGTGCCTTAAAGATTTTATATTCTTCCATATTTAACTTTTCTTAAAAACTATCATTGTATATATATACAAGTAAAGAAATGTTTATAAACCTATTTTTTAATTATAATTTTTAAAAAATTATTCAACAGTAACAGATTTTGCTAAGTTTCTAGGTTTATCAATTTCACATCCTTTAAGGTCAGAAATAAAATATGCAATAAGTTGCATAATTACAAGATTTAAAAAAGGAGTAAAATCATTATCAATATCTTCAACATAGATTACATAATCTGAAATTTTTAAAATATCCACATCTCCTTTTGTTGCAATAGATATTACAACTCCACCTCTTGCTTTTACTTCATTAATATTTGATATTACTTTTTCATAATTATTATTTTTATTAACTATAAAAACACAAGGCATATCTTTATCTATTAAAGCAATAGGACCATGTTTCATTTCTGCTGCAGGATAACCTTCTGCATGGATATAAGATATTTCTTTAAGCTTTAAAGCACCTTCTAAAGCTATAGGGTAGTTTATACCTCTTCCAAGATATAAGAAATTTTTAGAATTTTTAAAATTTAAAGCCATTTTTTTAATATTATTTACAGAATTATTAATTTCTTCAAAAATAATTTCTGGAAGAGATGAAAGATTTTTAATAATTTTTAATCTATCTTCAATTGAAATTAAGTTATTCTTTTGTCCAACATATAAAACAAACAACCACATAGATATTAATTGATTTGTAAATGCTTTAGTTGATGCAACACCAATCTCTGGACCTGCTCTAGTATAGATACCACAACTAACTTCTCTTGCAATAGTTGATCCAACAACATTTACTATTCCTAAAGTTTTTGCATTTTTTTCTTTAGCTTCTCTTAAAGCTGCAAGAGTATCTGCAGTTTCTCCAGATTGTGAAATTACAATTACCAAAGTATCCTGGTCAACTAAAGGATCTCTATACCTAAATTCAGAAGCATAATCAACTTCTACAGGTATTTTTAAATATTTTTCAATAATAAACTTAGAAACCAAAGCACAATGCCAAGAAGTTCCACAAGCAAGAATAACAATTCTTTTTAATTTTTCTAAATATTCAGAATTAATAAAATCTAATCCTCCAAGAATAACAGAATTTGATTTTAAATCTATTCTTCCAGCTAATGCATTTTTAATAACATCTTTTTGTTCATAGATTTCTTTTAACATAAAATGTTTATAACCTTGTTTTTCTATTTGATCAAGAGTAACTGATAAAGTATCTATATCTTTATCAATTATTTCATTATTAAAATCTGTAATATAATATCCTTGATCATTAATTAATGCAATTTCTCCATCATTTAAATAAATAACATCTTTTGTATACTCAATAATTGCAGAAGTATCACTTGCAATAAAATATTCATCCTCTCCAATACCTAAAACAACTGGAGATCCTTTTCTGGCTACAACAATTTCTCTTTTATTTTTAGATAAAACTAATATTCCAAAAGTTCCAACAACTTGAGAAATAGCTTTTAAAACAGCTTCCTTTAAATCTCCTTTATAAAAATAAGAAATTAATCCAACTAAAACTTCAGAATCAGTATCAGATCTAAAAGTAATATTTTTAGTTTGTAAAAATTTTTTTAAACTTTCATAATTTTCAATAATACCATTATGTACTAAAGAAATATTATTTAAAAAATCAGTATGAGGATGAGAATTAACTTCTGAAGGAATTCCATGTGTTGCCCATCTTGTGTGTGCAATACCAATAGTTGATTCTGTTAAAAGATCTAATTTTTCTTTTAACTCTAAAACTTTACCTTTTGTTTTTACAGTTATAAGATCATCATTATAAAGAAAAGAAACTCCACAAGAATCATATCCACGATATTCTAATCTTAAGAGTCCATTAATTAATATTTGTAAAACTTTTTTTTGCCCTATATATCCAATTATTCCACACATATTTTATAAAATTTGTATTTTAATAATTATATAATAGTTACAAAACATTTATAATATAACTTTTCTTTTAAAAAAAATCATTTTTTTTCTTCAACAAAAAACTTAAAGAAAATTGCAATAAAATTATGAATAGAATGTGCAATTGCAACAAAAATTAAATTTGTATAAAAAACATATATCATAGCAAGTAAAAATCCTTCAATAAAAACTAAAAGTAAGTCTAAATTTTTACGACTATAAATAACATGAATATACATGAAAAGTAAAGAATTAATAAAAACAACCATAATTGAAGAATTAAAGATATCAAATAATTTAGGAATTAAATAACCTCTAAAAATAAATTCTTGTAAAAAGCATAAAGGAATAAAAACTAAAATATGGAATCTTTTTTCATGCCAATAATGAATATAATGTTCTCTTTTTAAAACATATTTTGAAAGATAAATAATTGCAACAGAAACTAAAACAGTAAAAGCAATATATGGAAATATATGATTATCAATATTATCAAATCTAATACCTAAATCATAAAATGTCATTCCTTCAATTATTATAAAGAAAATAACTATTAAAAAAATAAAAAAAAGAACATGTAGTCTATATTTAAAAGGAATAATTTTTTTATATAAAAGATATACAGGTAGTACAAAAACAAGTAATACCTGTATTATTGATATTAAAAACATAATTTATCTTTTATATACTTTTTTTTTAAATTAACCACATGTTGCGTCTGTTGTTGATGTTGTTGTTTGACTAAAACCAAATCCAGGAGTAGGAGAAGCTGAACTTAAAACTTCATTACATGCTCTTGGTAATGTTTCAAATCCACTACAAATTGTATTTAAAAGACTTTGAGAATCTCTATTTGAATTTACAACAGTCCCATTAATTACAAGTGTTGGTGAACCTTGAACTCCATATTTTAAATTATCAGCATCATGTACTAAAAACTTAGGATATCTTCCATTAAGCCATGAAGCTTTATCTTCATAAGATTCCATAACATTAAATTCTTGATCAGTTTCTGTAATACATGTATCTAAAGAATCTCTTGTGATTTGTGTTTCTTCAAGACATCTATCTGTATTTCCATCTTCTAAGAAACAATAAAGATAGTCATTAAATTTGTCATTAAATTCTTCTTGAATACAATATTGAAGTAATTGTTCTTCAACTTCAACAATATCATGCATAGCATAATTTACAAACTTAATTTTAAAATCAATTGTGTCTTGTAAAACATCAACTGCAGGTAAAATTCCTTTTTCAACTTGAGTTCCATAAGGACAGTGAGACATTACAAACAATTCTACTGTTGGTTTTTCAGTCTTTGGAATTTCTTGAACTTCAGGAGTTGTATTCTCTCCTTCTGCTAAATTCAGGTCAGATTTATTAATTGGTTCTAAACCAGGAACGAAAACCATTTCTCCATCTAAAGAAGTATATATTTCTACTTCTTGTCCTTCAATTTCAAAAGTATTAAGGCATAAGCCATTAGAAGATACTGTTGAAATTAAACTTAAAGAAGGTAATTGAAATGTATCAATTAAGAAAGTTTGTGTGTCTGGTCCAATATTTGTTGCACATTCTAAAGCAACTTCTGGATCAACTTCATTGTTATTGCCAGTTAATGCAAAAATACCTACTACAATTAATAAAACTAAAAGAACAAAAGAAGTTATTTGCCAAAAATGATCTTTCATTTTACAAGTTTTATGTTTAGAAGAACTTACATTGTGATGTTCTTCTTTATGTGTAGGTGTGTTTTTTTTAATTGTTTTTTTCATATCATACCACCATATTTTTAATAATAATTTATATATAATATTATAATAGAAATGTTTATAAAAAGAAAGAAAAATTATATTCTAAAAATTTATTTTCAGAAAATAATTTTTAAAAAAAATAAAGAAATTTATAAAGAATAAACTTCTTTATAAATTCCATGAATATTACATAAAGCCCTAATTGTAACTTTTCTTCCTAAAGGAACTTTAAAAACAACTTCTGGTTTATCCCAATAATTAAGACTCTTAACATATAAAGACCCATCAACAGAAATTTCAATCCATTTAATGAAATGTTCTTGTGTCATTGGATGCATAGGCTCTCCAATCTTAACATATATTTCTTTTTCGCCTCTAATTTCTATATAAGGTTTATGAATATCTTCATTTGATGTAACTTTTTCTTCTTTAATTTCAAGATCCATTTCTTTACCACAACAAACTAAAGTTCCACCACCAATTTCTTTTAGTTCTACAACATTTCCACAAACTGAACATTTATATTTATCTCCAACTTCCATAATTTATTTCTCCTATAACTATCTTCTTTTTATCAAGTATATTATATAGAATAATTAATAAATATATGGATTATTTATTAAAAAAAGTAATTTTGTTTAAAATATTATTATAGTATATTTTAAAGTTAAATGTTTAGTTTTTTATTAAATAAAAAAAAATAGAAAAGAAAAAATATTTAAATATTTTCTCTAATTTTTGATTTAGAAAAACCAGCTTCTAAAAGATCTTCTTCTGAATAACCAGCAAGTCTAAGCTCTTCTAAACTATAACCTACACTTCTAAGTTCTTTTGCAGAAAAATGTAATGCTCTAAGTTCTTTTGCACCATAATGAATAACTTTCATAAGTCTGATACCAACACCTAAATCAAAAACATCTTTTGCAGAATAACCAGCATAATGAAGTTGTCTTGCAGTATATCCTACATCATAAAGATCTTTTGCAGAAAAACCACCTTCTTTCATTGAAGATGCATCACAACCTGCCATCTTTAAATCTCTTGCAGAATAAAATGGATTTAAATCTTTTGGAGAATATCCAGCTTGAGTCATTTCTTTTGCAGTATATCCTGCATTATAAAATTCAGAAATTGGTATACCTAAACCATAAATTTCTTTTGCTTTATAACCTGCAAATCTAATAGTTGAAACATCAAAACCAGAATCATACATTTCTTTTGCAGTATATCCTGCAGCATGATATTGTTTTGCAGTATATCCTATACTTAAAAGTTCTTTAGCAGTAAATCCTGATCTTCTAAGTTCAAGTAAAGAAAAGCCTTCTAAATGAAGTTCTAAAGCAGTAAATCCTGCAAGTCTTAAGTCAATTAAATTATAACCATTTGCAAGGAAATCTTTTATTGTACATCCAAGCATATGAACTTCTCTTAAAGAATAACCACCTTCAAGTAAATCAAAACATGTACATCCAGCATTCTTTAAATCAATTGCTTTGTATCCAGCTTCTTTTAAATCTTTAATAGTATAACCTAATTTTAAAAGTTCAGGTATACTGTACTTTAAATATTTAAGTTCTTCTAAAGATACAACTTTATCATCTGAAAGAACAACAGGTTCAACAGGTTTTAAAGCAATTAACTCTGAAATATCAAATCCTGCTTCTTTAAGTTCATCAATTGTAATTCCATTTTCATATAATGGTTTTGCAGAAATTCCTTCTTTTCTAAATCTTACAAGAGGAATCTCTTTTAGAAGTTCTTTATAAGTAAAACCAATATCTAAAAGTTCTTTAATTGTAAATTTTTCTGCAACAATTTCTTCTAAAGAATAAACATCTTTAATTTCTTTTAAAGTATATCCTTTTTTTAGTAATTGTTTTAATGTAAATATTTTTGAAAGATCTTTAATTGTAAAACCACAATCTAATATTTCTTTAAGTTTATAACCAGCAGAAACAATTTCTTTTAAAGAATAACCAGCTTTTTTAAGATCTTTTGCAGGATATGCATATTCTTTTAATTTTTTAGCTCTAAATTTTGCATCTCTTAAATCTTTTGCATCATATTCTGCAAAAAGAATTGAATGTTGATCAAATTTAACTTTCTTTAAATCACTTGGAGTATATCCAAGAGCTTTAAGATCTTTTGTTGAAATTCCTGCTTTCTTTAATTCTTTTAAAGAAAAATTTACATCATTAATTTCCTTAGGAGTATATTGTAGATAATAAAGATCTTTTGCAGTGAAGCCAAGTGACTTTAGTGCTTTTGCATTATATTTATGTTCTTTTAAAACACTAGCTGTTAAGCCATATGAAAATATTTCTTTTGAAGACATTTTCTTTAAAGTTTGATCATTGATAACTATTTTTACAACTTCTTCTTTTTTATCTTCAACTTTTTCTTTTTTAATTTTTTTAGGTTTTGCTTTTTCTTTTGGAAATTTTTTTAAAGGTTTTATTTTTTCTTCTTTTATTTTAATTCCAATTTCTTTATCTGTAAAACCTGCTTTTCTTAATTCATCAATACTATATTTTGCTTTCTTAAGTTCTGAAATAGTATATGTACCTTGATATAATTCTTTTGCAGTTAAACCAATATTTTTTAATTGTGATGCATCAAAACCTGCTCTCTTTAAATCTTTAATACTAAAACCTACTTCTAATAATTGTCTTGCAGTAAATTTAACTTTTTTTAATTCTTTTGAAGTATAACCTACAGATTTTAAATCTTTTAAATTAATACCAAGTTCTTTTAAATCTTTTAAAGGAAAACCTGCTACTTGTAAATCTTTAACAGAATAACCTACAGAATAAAGTTCTTTTGCAGTAAAATCTAAATTTCTTAAATTTTGAGAACTAAAACCAACTTCTTTTAATTTCTTAACAGTAAATCCTGCTTTTTCTAAAGTTCTAGCTTTAAAGCCTAATCCCTTTAAAACAGTATAGTTTGCTTTAACTTCATTTAGTTTTTTTGCAAATTCTGTTTTATTTATTTTAAATTTTGAAAAAATAGAAACTGTTATTGGAGAAATTATATATCTTGAAGGAGAATTGATTTGTTTTTCTAAATATTCATTTAATTCTTTTTTTGTTAAATTTTTTAAGTCAATAGCCATTTTAATACACCACCTAAAATATAATTATATTTAGTTAAATAATTATAGATAAGTTAAGTTTATATACTTGTTTATTTAATTATGTATATGTGTGACATACTAATTATCTTTTAATATAATTATTAATTATACCATTTAAAAATTCTAATGTTTTTTTTGTTGTAAAATCATCTTTTTCTCCAAAATAACTATGAAGTGTTGAATGATTTCTTTCTTTAACAATATAATGTTCTGCATAAATATTATTCTTAATAAGTTTTAAATAAAGATCTAAAGATTCAAGTTTTCCTATCCTTAAAATACTATTTTGTGCACTAAAAACAATCATTGGAGGAATATTTTTAGAGTCATTTATATAATTTATTGAGGAGGCTTTTTTTAAAACTTCATCATTTTCTCCAAAAGGAAACATTAAATATTTATTTATAATTTGACCATCAATATCAAAATCTTTATACTTTAAAATATCATAACCAATTCCTTCAAGAAGAATTGTTCCTTTAATAACATTTAAATCTAAATCATTTTCTAGCAAATAAGATTCATCAGTTGAAATTAAAGAAATAATTTGTGCTCCTGCAGAATGTCCTTGAATAAAAATTAAATCTTTATTACCATTATAATCTCCAATATTATCATAAACCCATTTAATGGAACTTGAAACATCTTTTACATATACAGGAAATTTAACTTCAGGAAAAACTCTATAATTAATTGTAACCAAAATAAAATTATTATCAGTATAAAAAATACTTTTAAGCAAA
>JAQVRT010000018.1 GCA_028700905.1 Candidatus Iainarchaeum sp.
ATAAAACAAAGTTTAAATAACCATAATTTTCAACACCTAAATACCTAGGAATTAAAGTAATTGTTACAATGGACAACAAATAGACAAGAAACTTAGAAATAGATAAATAACCAATATTTCTAATAACTCCTCTTTTTTCTTCTATCTCCATAATAAATATAAATATATATAAACAAATTTATAAAAACATAGTTTTTTTTAGTTTTAAATTTTAAAATAATTTCTTATGCCATAAAAACAAACCAATACCCATAGAAACAATAAAAGATATTAAAAGTATGAATAAAAATGCACTTGGGCTTTCTTGAAATGGCAAGATAACATTCATACCATATAAACTTGCAACTAAGGTAGGTATTGCAATAATAATTGACATAGAAGTTAAAAATTTAACAATTCTGTTTAAATTATTAGAAATTAAGGAAGAAACTACATTTAAAGTATGCTTTAAATTATCAGAATAAATATTGTTTGTCTGTATTGCTTGTTTTGTTTCATCTAAAAGATCAGCAATTAAATCTTCATTTTCAGTAGTTTGTAAAAAAATACTTGATCTTGAAACTTTTTCAAAAAGAATATAATTGTTTGTAAGAGAAGTATTAAAGTAAACTAAAGATTTTTGAACATCAAGTAAATGACTCATTTCTTTGTTTGTAGGATGTCTTTCTAAAACATCTTCAATTCTTTTTAGTTTTTTATTAATAAGTTTTAAAAAATATAAATAGGATTTAGTAGAAGTTAACATTAATCTTAAAGTAAAATAAACTGTATTAAAATCATACTTTTTTTCTTTCATTCTTAAAATAGTATTATTATTTTTCTTAAAAGAAATAGTTACAACAATTTCTTTTGTTAAAATAATACCTAAAGGCACAGTATCATATTCTTTATCTGCTCTATAATGTGTTTCTTCAGGAGTTTTAATAATTATAAAAATTAAACCATCATTCTTTAAATCAAATAAAGGAATTTCTTCTTCATCTGAAAGAGAAAGAATATCTTGTTTTAAATCTTCAAAATCTTTTTTTTTAATTTTTAAAATTTTAGATAATTTTTCAATATCTGCTTCTGTAGGGTTTGATAAATGAATCCAACTTTCAGATTGTACTTTTTTAAAAGTTTTAAGTCCAGTTAATGTTGGTTTGAAATATTCAATCATAATTTAATGTCACCCTAATATACAAATAAATAGCATTGTTTCTACTTTAAAAAAATAGTACATCAATTAATTTTTAAATAGCATGTATTTATTCTACTCTAAAAGCCAAGGATCATAAATATATAATTTTTTTGATTTAGGATCAATAAAGACTGGTAAAGAATGAGCTTCTTTTGTATGAAAAGGAAAAACATCTTTAATAGTTGCATTTGAAGTTGTTTTTAGATCTTTATACTTTGGAATAAATTTATTTACATTTTGTTCTACTTTAAAAAGAGCCTTTCTTATTTTAAAAACTTGTTTATCATTAATTAATTTTTTATTATAAGCAGTTTCTGCATCAATTAACTTTTCTTGGAATTCATAAAAGATAAAAGATTTTTTATTTACTTTATCAACATATCCAAAATGAGCAGGAACCACATTAAAACCAGCTTTTGAAATAATATCTAAGGCTTTAATTTCAGCAGCTCCATGAAAATTATTAAATAAATCTACAGAATCAGCAGTATGTTTAACAAAATATTTAGAAGAAGAAGAACCAGATTTAATCTCAAATAATAAATAATCTTGTGTATGAAAAGAATTAAGAGAAGGTTTATCTAAACTTTTTAAAGAAACAATTACTGGTTTATTTGAAATAGAGTTTAAAATCATGGAAACTTCTTTTATTCTTTCACTATTATAAGATCTTACTTTTTTAAACATTAAAAGAAAAGAAGGAATTAATTTAGGAATGATTGCAACTTTTGATTTTGCATGTTTAGAATAAATTAATTCTCTTTTATTCCCAATAACTTGTTTTAATGGATTTTTCTTACCAACAGTATTTTTTAAAGAATTATAAACTTTTGAAGAAAATTTAAATTTATTTTTAATATTAAATAATCTAGGCATTTTTTTTCTTTTTTAAAAATTAATCTTAAATAACTTCAATTGAGTCTGCTAAAAACTCAATTTGTGAAGAAAAGCTATTTAATTTAGCTCTACCAGAAAGTTTAACTCTTTTTCCTAAAAGTTCATTTTCAAGTCTATCAAAGATAGTTAATTTATCTTCATCTGATAATTCTTTTTTTAAATCTTCTTTGTTAAGCTTGTAAATTTTTTCAGCTAAATCAGAAAAGAAAACAACTTTTAAAATACCAGTTCCATCATCAATATCAATAGAACCAAATAAATTTGTATTAACATCAACTACTTTTGAACATTTTTCACAAATGAAATCTCCATTTATAATTTGTACTTTTTCATTACATTCTTTACATTTAAAATATCTTAAGTTATTTCTATTTATAGAAACAATTAAACCTTCAAGAGAATAATTTCTTCCATCTTCTAAAGATTCAATTTTTCCTTCTTCTAAAGATTTTGTAAGTGTTAAGATATCTGAAAGAGAAGGTATTTTTTTAGAAGTTTTTGGATTTTTTAAAACTGTTGAAAACCAATTAAGACTAATTTCAAGATCATAAAGACCTTCTTTAACTCTTAAATCACTTAATTTTACTAAATCTCCTTTTGAAAGATTTTCTAAAATATAATCTGGCCATGGATCCCATGCTACAAATCTTAAAGACTTAATACCATCTGATACTTCAAAGTTTAAAACACTTCTATCTCTATCATCTTTTCCTTTAAAAGTATTTTTATTATAGATAGCTGTTATTCTTCCAATAACATCAATTAATTGTTCAGTTGCAGAAATATCTGAAACATCAACTAAATTTTCTTCCTTTGGAGGAATTAATGGAAAATCTTTAGGATCTAAAACAATTGAACCTCCTTGTCTTAGAGAAAGTTCTTTTTTATCATTATAAGTTGTAATATATGCATCTTTAATTAAAATTTTTGAATTTTTATCTAAATTAAGAGAACTTATAAACTCTGAATGTTCATTCCAAAGATTTAATTTTATTTCTCCAGTGTCATCAAAAATAAAAAGAGAAGTTATTTTTCCTTTTGAACCATCTTTTTGAGTATAGTATCTTGGAGGAGAAATAAATTTTATTCTTGCATAAATAGAAGCTGCATCTTGAATATTATCTAAATCTTTTATTTTAACTATTGCAGAAGTTGATTGTTTAATATCTAAGTTTACACCTAGTTGTTTTGCAAGCATTATACTTGCACCAACTTCTGATAAAAGGCCTTGATATTTAGCTTTTATTTTTTCAAGTTCTTCTAAAAGAAAAGGTTCATCTTTACCTGTTTCTTCCATTACTCTATTAAATATTTGTTTAGCATCGTTTAATTCCATAAGTAGTTCACAAATATAATTATAGAATGAAAATATTAATAAAGGGTAAGTTTTATTGTTATGTAGTAGTTAAAGAAAAATAGGTTTTAATTAAAAAAACCTATTCTCTTTAGTTGTAATTTCTAAAGATTCTATAGAAATATTCTCTTGATTAGAAATATTTTGAGAATAATTAATATTATCTTTAAAAATATACATGTTTATTTCTTCTTTTTTTTTAAAAGAAAAGTCTGTTTGCACAGCTAAAAGTAAAGATGCAATTATTACTAAAGCTACACCTATTACTAAATGTCTTGTTTTTATTTTCATTTTTAGTCACCTTTTTTTATAATTGTTTGATCGCTCTTAGTTTTATTTTAGAAAAATAAAAACTAGAAAAAGATTTCTGTTGAAATAAAATGTTAAACAAAATGTTTTTAAAGCAAAGCTTAAAGATAAACATAAAAAAAAGAAAAAAATGGTTTAATTAACCATTATAAGGATATTCTTTTTCAGTTGTTAAACCTTTATCTTTTGTACTTGTAAGATTAACAGCACCTTTATCTGTCCAATCAACATCATCTGAAGAAGACATGGTATAAGGATATTCTTTTTCAGTTGTTAAACCTTTATCTTTTGTAGAACTAAAAGATAAAAGTAAAGCAAAAGCAAAAACCATTGCAAAAATTGCAACTAAATATATCTTTTTCATATTTCTCAACTCATTTATTATTTTTTAATATAATAATTATATAAAAGATATATAAATAAATTGGTTAATTAAAAAAAATACATTTTTAAAAGTTACATACATATATATTGTTAAAAATAAATATTAATTTTAAAAAAAAGGAACAAAAACTTTATGGAAATAATAAATAAAAACTTAGAAAGTTATTTTAGTCTTGCAAACGAATTAAAAGAAGAGTTTAATAATAAAAAATATGCCTTTATTAAATCAGTTTATATTCATGGATCTTTTGCAAGAGGAGAAATTACTCCTAAAGAAAGTGATATTAACTTAATGATTTTTACAAAGAAAAAAGAAATTTTAGAAAAAGAAATTGAAACAATATATAACATTAAACAAAAAATTGAAAGTAATTATTCCATTAAAATAGAATTTAAAATAAATAATATTGAGAAAAATAGTCTTAAAAACATAACAACCGATATGTTCTATCCTTATCTTTATGATTTTATATTAAATAGCTTCTATATCTATGGAGAAAGAATTGAAGACAAATTATTAAAAATTTTAAAAAATAAAACCTTTTTTGAATTTTCATTTGAAACTACAAGTGTTTTTTCAAAAATAAGAATTGATTTTTTAGAAAATTATTTTAAAGAAAATAAATATAGAATGTACCATAATCTTTACAAATATTCAAGACTTTTAAAACAATTAAAAGTAAATGAAGAAGATATAGAAAAATTAGTTTTAAAAATAACAGATTATAAAAATATAGATAAAGAAGAAATATTAAAATACATACTTAAATTTGAAGAACTTCTTGAAAAAGCAGATCTTAAAGAAATATATGAAAATAATAAAAAATTAAAATTATTTTTAGGATATGCAAAAGGAAGTTTAATCTATAATACTAAAACTAAAAAACTATTAATTCTTAGAGAAGATAGAAACATCTGTTCTTTTTGGTCAAAACCAGAAAAACAAGTTAAAAATAAAATTACTTTAAAAGATATCAAAAAAGATATTAAAAACAATTGTGGAATTGATAAAATAACAATTGTTAAAAACAAAATAGGGGAATGTCATAATTGGTATGAAAAAGAAGACAATAGCTTTAAGAAAATACATACAGAATACTATTATGCAACCACAGATTCTCCAGAAATGCCAATAAAAGATACTTGTTATGCATGGGTTAAATTAAATGAAATTCAAAAATATATTTCTTCTCCTTGTCTTGGATATATTGCAAAAGCATTCTATGAAGATTATATTAAAAAATTAGAAAAATAAAAAGTTTACATAAAAATGTAAGAAATCACTAATTTTTCTTACATTTTTTAGAAAGAAAACAACCAGTCAAAAATAACAAAAGAGACTATTATTTAGATTTTTTTTAAATGAGGGAATTTATCTAAAAATTCTTTTTCAGAATACATTTTTAATTTGTTTTTTTTAATATCTGAAAGTTCTTTTTTAATTGCTTTTCCAACTTTATATAATTCTTCCTTATCTATAACAAAATTAAAAGAATATTTATTTTTTAAAAAACTTTCTTTATTCATAACAATTAACCTCTATTTAAAATATAAAAAATAATAACATTTAAATAAACTATTAACCTACTATAATAATATATTTTACACATTATATAAATTTAAAACAAAAACTTGAAAACATATGAAGATAGGAAACTACACTGTTGGAGACCATGTAGTTACAACTGAAGGTAATAAGAAAAAATTAGTTTTTGATTGTAGAAATTGTCCTTATAATACATCAATTGCAGAAGACCCTAGATGTAGGTTCCATGCAATGAAAGTTTTAGAAACTGTTGATGCTGATGAAATAATCTTAGCTGAAGTTTATGAAAGAAACTATAATGAAGAACAAACTAAATATTTAAAAGAAATGGTAAACCTACTTTTAGAATTTGAAAATAGAGCTGTCTGGGTATCACAACATCTTGGAATAAAGGATATTGATTGTGATGAATGTTATCCTGAAAGACATAATAATATTATTAAATTTGCAAGAGAACTTTTAGCATATGATCCTATAGCCTCATATATTAGTCTTTTAAAAGAAATAGAAAATACAAAAAACAGAGGAAATGAAAGAAAAGGACAACCATGTGAACCATGTTTTGTTGCAAATGTTAAACATTTATCAAAATTAAAAGAAATGTTTGAAAAAACAGATTTTATAAGAAAAATAAAACCTTTATTATTAAAAATAAAAGATTTATCTGAAGTTACAGACATCTATAGAACAATTTTTGAAGTTGAAATTAAACCTGCATTTATTGGTTCAAAATTAACTTTTAAAGATATGGATACTTTAGAACTTCTAGATGAATATCAAGTATTAAACACAACTGTTCAAATTTTTAAACATCCAGAAAAAGTTGAAAACATTTATTTAATTAATCCTCCTGAATATACCTTATCACCAGATCATTATTTTGTTTTAACTAAAACAAAAGAAACTGTTGCAAACTATAAACCAGGAAAAGTAACTTTAACAACTGGAGAAAGTACAAGAAAATATTTCCAAAGAATATATCAATCAACAATTATTGATATTGCAAAAAAATATAATATTGAACTTTCACCTGATGATGTTTATTCTCTTTCAGAAATTGTTACAAGATACACTATTGGATATGGGGTTTTAGAATTATTATTATCTGATAAACAAGTAACTGATGTTTATCTAGATTCACCATTAGGTGCAAAACCAATATATTTAGTGCATTCAAAATATGGACAATGTCAAACAAATGTACATTATCCAGAAAAAGATGCAGAAAGCTTTGTTGGAAAAATAAGAGCAATGTCTGGAAGACCATTTGATGATGCACACCCTGTCTTAGACTTTGATATGCCAGACTTAAATACCAGAATTGCAGTTATTGGAAGGCCACTTGCAACAGATGGTATAGCTTTTGCTTTTAGATTACATAAAGATACTCCATGGACTTTACCACAACTTATAAATGTTAAATCTTTAAATCCTTTAGCTGCTGGAATGTTAAGTTTCTTTATTGATAATAACTCAACTCTTTTAGTTGCTGGATCTCGTGGTGCAGGAAAAACTTCACTTATGACAGCTTTAATGCTTGAAATTTTACAAAATGCAAGAATTATTGTTCAAGAAGACACTTTAGAGCTTCCTATAACTTATATGAAAGATATTGGTTTTAATGCTCAAAGATTAAAAACAAGATCTGCAATTGGAGGATCAGGAGATCAATCTAATGCAGAAGTAAAACCTGAAGATGCTTTAAGAACAGCTTTAAGACTTGGTGACTCTGCTTTAATTGTTGGAGAAGTAAGATCAGTTGAAGCAAAAGTACTGTATGAAGCCATGAGAGTTGGTGCTGCAGGGAACGTTGTTATGGGAACTATTCACGCAGACTCAGCTTATGCTGTATGGGACAGAGTAGTGAATGATTTAGAGGTACCTACCACCTCATTTAAAGCAACAGACATTATTGTTGTTGCAAAGCCAATTAGGTTTAAAGGTTCTCTTAAAAGTTACAGAAGAGTTGTACAGATAACAGAAGTTAGAAAACATTGGAATGATGATCCTGAAGCTGAAGGCGGAATTTTAAATTTAATGGAATATGATGCTTCTAAAGATACTTTAGTTTTAAATGAAGATGCTTTAAAAGATTCTGAAATCTTTTCAAAAATATCAAGACTTACAGGAATGACAATTGAAGAGATTTGGGATAATATTACTTTAAGATCAAAAGAAAAGAAATTTCAAGTAGAATTTGCAAATGAAAAAGGAGTAATTGAGCTTTTGGAAGCTGAACACACTGTTTTTGTGCATAATAAACTACTTATTACAAAAGAAGACTATCTAGAAGAACATGGTAAAACTGATTATGATCAAGTATTTGAGCTTTGGAAGAAATGGTATATAGAAAAGTTTGCTCCAAGGATGATGAAGAGAATAATTGAGAATAGAAAAAGTGAAGAATAGTTTTTTCCTCTTCACTTTAAATGTTTAAGTTACTTTTTTTAATATCTTTTAAAAAATATAATACAGACATAAACATATTTAAAATAATTGGAACTAATATATTGATGTAGGAAGAATATTTAAAAAAATGAAGAATATGGAAACTAAATTTAAAAAATCAATAGAGCTTCTTGAAAAAACAAATGCTACTTTATCTGTTGCTGCAAAACATTCAGGACTTAACTACAGAGATTTTTATGAAAAGGTCATAGAAAGTAAAGTATTATCAAAGACAGAGATCAATAAAAGAGAAATAGATGTTAAAGAAATTGATGATGTTTTAAAAAAAATAAAAGTTTAAAAAGAAAAAAATTATTTTTTATAAAAAATATCTTGGAACCTCTAACAAACTTAAAAAGATACAAGCAGGAATAACTAACCTATTTTCTACAAAAACATCTCCAGGGGGCAAAACTGATTTAGATAATATTAAATAGTCTTTAACAAAATTAACATTATTTGGTTTTATTAAAGTATTTCTATATTTTACTTCTATTGCTTTTTTAAAAACAATAAAATCAATTTCTTTTTTATCAACATTAAAATAAGATAAATCTAAATTATATAGATTATGTAAATGACTTGCAACAATGTTTTCAACTATAACACCTAATTTTTGTTCATTAAATAACAATTCTTTACTTTGAGCAAAATAATCTATATTTTTATAAAAATTTGTAATTGCATGTATTATAAAAGGATCTTTTACATAAAATTTTTTAAGAATAGAAGATTGATTTTCTTTAACTTCAAAAACAACTAATAGCTCTGACAAAGTATTTAAGTAACTTTTAATAACATCTTGAGAATAACCTGTTTTTTGTTGAATTGTAGAATATTTAATTTGGTTTGATAAAGAATCTATTAAAACTCTTAAAATTGCAATAGATTTTTGTTTATCTATTTTTTCAAATATTTTTTCTACAATATCTTCATAATATTTTTCAGATATATGATTTTTTTCAAAAAAAGAATTTATTGTTTCTGGAAAACCACCAGTTAATAAATAATTATAGAAATATTTATTAATTTCTTCAAAATAATTTTCTAATAATTTATATTTCTCATAAATTAAAGTATTATCTTCACTTAGATTTATATGGTTATTTAATATTACATCATGTAGTTTTAGGTTTTCTTTTTTTAATATAGTTAAAATATATTGTCTAAAAGTTAATGGGCCCATAATATTTGTTTTTTCAGACCTTCCAATTAGATATTGCCTACAAGCATCTATTGCTCTTGGATCAGAACCAGTAACAAATACACAAACATCTTTTAATAAATTTAAATCTTTTAAAGATTTTAAAAATAAACAACCTTCTTTTAAAGACTGAATTTCATCTAATAAAATTATTTTTTTATTATTTATTTTAATATCATGTTCTATAGTTTTTATTAATTCACTAGCTCTTATATTTAAAAGAGTGTCAAAATTAATGTAAGTAGAAGTATTTGGGTTATCTTGAGCAATTTTTTTTAAAAAAATAGTTTTTCCAACTCTTCTAGGGCCCTTTATTAAGTATATTTTGTTAGGAGCTATCTCTAATTGCTTTCTTTCGATGGAATATCTATTATTTTTTATTTTGGTAATCTCTAAGTCTTCTTTTCCTTGCCACCAAGGATTTTGTAAAATTATGTTTTTCCAATCAAGCATATATATCATATATGCTAACTAGTATATATACTTTTCTAAAAGTTACAGGGTCAACCCTTGAGAAACACCCTTTTCTTACAGGATACACCCATGAGAAAAGCAAAAGTATATATATAAGCTACTTATTAACACAAAATAAAACTTTAAAAAATCATTAAAAATACACAAGTAAAACACAAAGTAGTTTCTAACCGGCTAATCTATTGACCGGTTTTAAAAATAAAACATACTAAACAAACTTAGAACTTGTTGTTGCTAAAAAAGAACCTAAAAGAGCAGTTATTAATTGTAAAACACCCATGTTAATTAAAAAAACTTTTGGAAAGTTTAAAATAAAAACAAAAGCTAAAGAAACAATAAATAATAAAGAAAATTTAATTACAGAAGAGATTACTGAAGAAAACCATTTATTATTAATAAATCTTCTATAAGAAAATATAAAAACTAAGTTTGAAAGCCAAATAAAAGGAAGATAGTATAAAAGAAAAGAAGTATTTGTACTAAAAATAATACCTGCACTTAAAACTCCTAAAGAAGGTAAAAAAAGTAAAGGTAATAAATATTTAAATTTAAAATGAAGAGCAGCTCTTATTAAAAAGAAATTAACTAAAGTACCAATAAGCCATTGAGGATGTCCTATTAAAAAAGGAAGGAAAAAAGAAACTATTGAATATATTGTAAACTCATAAACTTCTAAGTTTATGTATTTATAGTTTTGTTGTTGTTTGTAAAAATTCATGTTTATTTCTTTTAATTTTTATAATATTTTTAAAATCTATAGAATATTAGGTTACGATAAATTTAAATAGTTAATTTTAAAATTTATATCTATTTCTTTTAAAAAAACTATTTTAAGTGTTCAATAAAAAACTTCATTCTTGAAGAAGGAATATTTGAATAATCTTTATTTAAAAAACTTTCAGCCTGTGAAAATAATTCAAAATTAAGAGAAAATATGATATCTACAGGGTTTTTAGATTTCATAGATTTAGAAGCATGCACAACATCTCTTACAAATGCATTATAGTTTGGAACATGTTGTTTTACATACAATTTATTTCCTTGTAAATGATTTAAAATTACATTATATCTTTCCCTTATAGATGGAAAAGAATCATACACTTTTAAAAAAACTTTTTTATCACTCTTAAAATTAGAACTTTTTATGTTTGAAAGTAATAATTTTCTATCTTCAGGAACAGAAATATTTAGAATTTTTCCTTTTAAAGAAATAGGTGGTTTTCTTTCTATATTTTTAATAACCTTGAAAGAAGGTTTTTTATCTTCAACCTTATCTATTTTCTTTTTAGTAGATATAGAAGAAAGTTGTTTATTTGCAGAAATAAAAACATTTGATAATTTTTCAGGAGATTGTTTAAATAATAAAGAAGATGATTTAGAATTAATTTGTGCTAATAAATCATTTGCTTGTTTTAAATTTAAAACTTTATTTTCATAAGCCTTTTGAAGAGAAGATGCAAATCTTTTAAACTCAAGTAAAGACGAAGGGTGATTTAAAAGATGAGATCTTAAAGAAGTTGTATTTCTTTGAATTAAATTATTTATTTTTGTTTTTTTAATATTTATTTTTTTCATATACAATCAATAAAAATATTAGAAGAATAAGTTTTTAAAATAAATTATTTTATTTAAAATTAAATAATTATTTAGAATATATAAATAACAGTTAATAAAACTCTTAAAGAAAGTATAGATATTAAAAAATTTAAAAGTTTTTAAGAAAAATAGTTTTTTTTATATTAAGAGAAATAGTTTTTTTTGTTAAAAAAATAAAAAGAAAAGAAAAAAGAAAGAAATAAATTTCTTCCTTTAATCTTTATTGTTTAGAATTTACTCTAAAGCTTCGATAGCGTTGATTAATTCTTTTGCAGCTTCAGCTGTGTCTGCAGCAGAGAATCCAGCAACAACGATGTTACCGTTTTCAACAGCACCAACAACATATTGACCAGCTTCTGTTAAGTATTCGTCTGTGATTCCGTTAGCTAAAGCATTAACTAAGTGTCCACCAACGATTATCTTAGCACCAGCACTTGTCATTGTTTCGTTGTCAAGGTATACAATTCTTTGTGTACTTGCATTCCAGTTAGCAGGTGTCATAGCTGTCATTTCTTCTCCACCAGTTACTGTTGAAGTGATTAATTTAGCTGAGATCATACCGTCTTCTGTTTCAACAACTGTACCAGGAGTAGTTAAAACAAGTTCTCCACCGTTAAGAGTTACTTCTGAAGATGATCCTCCACCAACGAAGATTTGTCCGTAAAGTTGTTTTTCAGGTATAATTGCAGTAAATTCTCCAGAATTGATCATAAATTTAGTTCCGTATTTTGAATATGCCCATGTTAAGTCATCAGAATCGTGAATTCCTAAATCGAATGGTTCAGTTACTTGGAAGTTACCAGATTCCCAATCATCTGATTCAGTATCTATTAAGTCACCTTCGTAAGCATCGAAGATTGCTTCAATAGTATCTACACCATCAAATAATGCTAATGTGAAAGCAGCTTCTAATTCTTCTGTAACAACATCGTCAGTTCCAGTTACACTACCTGTAGCAACTAATTGACCAACATATAAAACATCTTTTAAATCTGAATCAGCAGATTCTCCATTTAAAAGCATATATTCATTATCTCCATCTGTATCATTATTTAAAATCATCCATTCCTTAGAATCTGAACCGTAAACAGAATAATCTAAATCTCCTGTCTTTAATCCGATAGCGATTTCTTTTGGAAGACTAATAGCAGATTCATTTAAATTTGTGTCTCCGTCAGAAAGATATACACCGTATGTCCATGAACCGTCACCATCTTCTGCAGGAATTACTAATTCATTCCATCCTTCGTTCATTTCTTGATTTGCTGTGCCGATTAAATCTCCATCTTCATCATTATAATGTACATTTACATCATAATCATCACCATCTGTTGCAAATGAGAAATAAATTTTATCTCCATCTATTTCTCCATCAGTTGTCCAATCTGCAAATGTGGATGTAGTATCATCTTGCTCGTAAATGAATATTGAGTGATCATCATCTGATGCGTCAACATATTCAATAACATTGTCTCCAACAACGAAATCTTCTGTTGATTCTGAAGTTAATCCTAAAAATTCAACTTTTAAGAAATCATTTGGTAAAGAAATAGAATCTCCAACTCTTAATGCATCTTCGTCAACAAATTCGAGATCAGATGTGTTTTTTAAAGTAAATCCGAATAAACTATCAGATCCATCTGTATCTAAAGTAACTTTCCAGAATTCATCTCCAACTTCAGGGAAGTCTTCTAAATCTCCATTTTCAAGTTCTAATTTACCAGAAGTTCCAACTAAGAATGTTACTCTTGAAGAATATACTTTATCCATTTGTACAACAGAATCTAAATAATCCTCAAAAATTTCATCATCGTTACTATCATAAACTTCTGTAGCAACTACATTACCTTCAGCATCTTTTAATGTTAATTCAACATCATATCCTGAATTATCACCAGTATCTAAAATATTAGCTACTTCTACAGTATGACCATCAACTTCAAAAGATTCTCCTTCAGCATAAGCTTGTGTAGATTTACTTTCAAGTAATGTTAATGTTGTTCCATCCCATTCATCTATTAAATAATTTTTACCCATGAAAGGTATATTTAATGATGGTGAAACTTCATCGTCATCATAATCGACTTCAATTCCTTCATCTAAATCAACAGTGTAAGTCATTGTTTCTTTTTCAATAGTTAAAGTTAAATCTCCAACATCTTCATCGTTATCAAATTTGATTAAAGGATTTGTGATTGTGAAAGTGTCTTCAATAGTTAATTCATCATCTAATGCTGAACCTGCACCGTTACTTGCATCATTATCAGCGTCAACGTCTTCTTCTGTTAATAAAGAATAGTTATCTGAATCTAAATCAACATCTTCTATTAATAAAGCTGTTGTTTCTCCGATTACATAA
>JAQVRT010000072.1 GCA_028700905.1 Candidatus Iainarchaeum sp.
CATCAGCATACCCTAGAAAAATAGATTTTAAAAGATTTAGAGAGATTGCAGAATCTGTTGGCGCTTATCTTTTAGTTGACATGGCACACATTTCTGGGCTTGTTGCAACTTCTCTTCACCAATCGCCCTTAGAGTATGCAGATATTGTAACTTCCACTACACATAAGACATTAAGAGGTCCTAGAGGTGGATTTATCTTAACAAATAATGAAGAGATATCTAAAAAAATAGATAGAGCTTGTTTTCCTGGTTTTCAGGGTGGACCTTTGGAACATATTATAGCCGGAAAAGCTATTTGTTTTCAAGAAGCTTTAAAACCTTCTTTTAAAGAATATCAGGAACAGGTTTTAAAAAATTCAAAAGTTTTAGCACAAGAACTTTTAAAGTATGGTTTTAATCTTGTGACAAATGGAACTGATAATCATTTGATGCTTGTTGATCTTAGAAGTAAAAAGATTACTGGAAAGAAAGCAGAAGAAATTCTTGAAAAATGTAATATTTCTGTAAATAAAAATGCTATACCTAATGATCCTGAAAAACCATTTGTAACATCTGGAATAAGGATTGGAACTCCTGCTATTACCACTAGAGGTTGTAGAGAAGAAGAGATGAAGGTTATTGCTGAAATGATTAATAGATGTATAGAAAATCAAGATGATGAAAAGATACATTTAAAGATTAAAGAAGAAGTTATTTCTTTTTTAAGAGATTTTCCAATAGATAAAATATAAAAGGAATTATAAATTATGAAAATATACTTTGCAGGATCAATTTCTGGTGGAAGAGATGATCAAGAGATTTATTTAGAGATTATTGAGTTTTTAAAAGGAAAAGGACATAAGGTCTTAACAGAACATATTGCAAACTCTAATCTTTCAAGCTATGGAGAGACAAATCTTACAAGAGAAGATATTTTTTTAAGAGATGTTGAATGGATTAAAGAATCTGATATATTTATTGCTGAAGTTACTCAAGTATCTTTAGGGGTTGGTTATGAGATTGGGTTTGCTGAAAGTTTAGGTAAAAAAATTGTTTGTCTTTATAGAGAAAGAGAAGGTAAGAAATTATCTGCAATGGTTGATGGAAATAAAAAAATAAAGGTTATTAAATATTTAGAGATTGATAAATTGAAAGAAGAACTGGAGAAGTTTTTATGAAAGGAAAATTAATTGTTATTGACGGAACTGATGGTTCTGGTAAACATACACAAACTCTTCTTTTAAAAGAAAATTTAGAAAGAGAAGGTTATTTTGTAGAAACTATTGATTTTCCACAATATGGTTTAAAGTCTGCAGCACCTACAGAAGAATATCTTAATGGTAAATATGGGTCAGCAAATGATGTTACTCCTTATCAAGCATCTATAATATATGCTGTTGATAGATTTGCAGCATCATTTAAAATAAAAGAATGGCTTGAAGAAGGAAAAATTGTTCTTTGTGATAGATATGTTTCTGCAAATATGGGACATCAGGCTGGAAAAATAGAAAACTTAAATGAAAGAGATAAATTTTTAGATTGGCTTTTTGATTTAGAGTTTAATATTTTTAAAATTCCAAAACCAGATATTAATATTTTTTTATATCTTGATCCTGAGATTTCCAGAAAAATGGCTCAAGAAAATAAATCTGAAAAATTTACAAACAATGTTAAAAAAAATGATATTCATGAAAAAGATCCAGAACATATGAAAAAAGCATCAGAATCTTTTTTGTATGTTGCTAAAAAATATGACTGGATAACAATTGATTGTTCTGATAAAGATAAGGGGATTAGGACAAGAGAAGATATTTCTTTAGAAATATTAAAAGAAGTTAAAGAAAAAGGGGTGTAAGAAAAATATGAAAGCATATTTAAGTATTATAAAAAATATTATTGAAAAAGGAGAAGTTAAAGAAAATAGAACAGGAGTAAATACTGTGGCTATTGCTGGAGCTATGTTTGAACATGACATGGCAGATGGTTTTCCTTTACTTACAACCAAAAGTGTGCCTTTTAGGTTAGTTGCATCTGAACTTGAATTTTTTATAAAAGGAATGACAGATAAACAATGGCTTATTAAAGAAAATAACCACATCTGGGATGAATGGTGTTCATCAGATATTGTACCTTATGGAAATGATGAAGAAACAAAAGAAAAAATGAAACAAGAAAGAGAACTTGGACCTATTTATGGTTGGCAATGGAGAAACTTTGGTGCTAAATATATCTCTCATGATAAAGAAGCAGAAGGAACAGGAATTGATCAATTAAAAAAATTAGTTGAAACCTTAAAGAAAAATCCAAATGATAGAAGAATGATTGTATCTGCTTGGAACCCTGTTGATATTCATAGAATGGCACTTCCTCCATGCCACTATGGTTTTCAAGTAACTGTTATTAATGGAAAATTAAATCTTTTATGGAATCAAAGATCTGTTGATTCAGCTTTAGGACTTCCTTTTAATATTGCAAGCTATGCTTTGTTATTACATCTTCTTGCAAAAGAAGCAGGACTTAAGGAAGGAAAGTTAATTGGTTTTTTAGGGGATACTCATATTTATGAAAACCATATTGAAGGATTGAAAGAACAATTAAAGAGAGAACCATACTCACTTCCAAAAATTCAAACTAAAGATTTTAATTCAATCTTTGATTGGAAATATACAGATACAGAAGTTATTGATTATAAGAAACATCCACCAATTAAGTTTGAAATTGCAGTTTAGGGTTTTGATAAAAAATGAAAGAAATAATTATTATTGCAGCAGTTTCTAAAAATAATGTTATAGGTAAAGATAACAAGATACCTTGGTATATTAAAGAAGATTTTTTGCATTTTAAAGAACTTACAAGTGGTTTTCCTATAGTTATGGGGAAAAACACCTATCTTTCTTTACCTAAAAGACCACTTCCTAATAGAACAAACATTGTTTTGACCTTTAAGGAAGATGATTTTGTTGATGAGAAAATAGTTATTAAGAATTCTTTAGAAGATGCTATTAATTTTGGACATAGTATTAATGAAAAAATATATATTATTGGGGGAGCATCCATCTACAAACAATCTATTGATATTGCAACAAAATTAGAGATTACAAGAATTGATCAGGAATATCAGGGAGATACTTTTTTTCCTGAAATTGATTTAGATGTTTGGAAAGTTGTAAAAGAAGAAAAACATCAAGGTTATTCTTTTTTAACATATATTAGAAAGTGAAATGAATATGACAATTGCATTAGTTGATAAAAATATTAAAGAACTTATAAGTAAAAATTTATTAAAATCAGAATTTAATTTAAATAAATTTATACAACCAGCAAGTCTTGATATTCCTATAGGTTCAAAAGCTTACTTGATTAATGAAAAATTTATACCTTTCAAAAAAAATATTGAAAAAATAATTAAAGAAAATAATGTTAAAGAAATAGAT
>JAQVRT010000073.1 GCA_028700905.1 Candidatus Iainarchaeum sp.
TTCAAAATAATAATTATTATCATCTTCAAGCTTTATAGCTTTTCCATTTACTAAAGCAGAAGAAATCTTTTTTCTAGCATCAATTAAAAGTCTATGAAAAGTAGGTTGAGAAATATTCATTCTTTCAGCACATTCTTTTTGCTCTAAACCTAAAAAATCTTTTAACCTAATAGCTTCAATTTCAACAAAGCTTAATACTTCTTCTTCAATTTCTCTTAAAGGTATTCCAGCTGGTTTAAAATAATTTGAGGATGGTCTATTTGAAATACTTCTCATTCTTCTTTTTCTTGGCATGTTTTAAAACCTTTTTTTTCTTAATGTTTACAAGGAGTATTTAAATCTTTTAAATCAGCTATATTTTCAATTACTTCTTTTAAAAAAGTATAATCTCCTGTTTTAAGAATAATCTTTTTTTCTACAAATAAATCAATTGCTTTTTTCCCCATACCTTTACTAAAAACAGAATCAATATTATTTTCTAAAATTTGATCTACTGGAGATTTAGAACTATTATGATCTAAATTATTTTTAATAATTGTTAAATCTTTTAAAACTGTATCATATATTGCAAAAAAATTACAAGTTCCAAAATGATTGCTTAATTTTGAATCTAAATTATTATTATCTTCTAATGAAATTAAAATTTTCATAAATAAATCCTCAAGTATCATTTAATATTTTTAAAATTAAATATTTAATGAATATATATAAATATATAAAGAAAAGAAATAAAAGAACTACTCTTTTTAAAGAGTAGCTCTTCTTCTAAGACCTCTTCCTTTTGTTTGAGAAACACTTTCTTTTTCAGGATTACATCTTCCTCTTTTCATTCCAGTCATTGATCCTTTTCCATCAGGACCAGTTCCGTCTCTATTCGGCATATTAAATTCCTCCTTTTCTTTTATGAATCTATATTCATAATTACGGCACGAACAATTTATAAATGTATTGAATATATATTCATTTTAACAAAATACAAATATTTATAAAGATAATTAACAACATTAATTTATTAACAATAATAAATATAGGTGATATTTACATGGGATTATTTAAAAAAAAAGCACCAGTTGCTCAAGAAAAAAAATCAGAATATGGACTAATTAACAGAGTTGTAAGAAATGCTAAAGCAAAATCACAAGCAAATCATAAAGCAAGAACACTAAAAGAAGTTGCAGAAATTAAATTTAATAAAATAAAAAATGCTTTAAGACTAAGACCTGCAAAAGTAAAAATAACTTATGAAGTTTTATCTAAAGAATATTCTTCTGCAGAAATTAAAAAAATTGATCAAAAACTTGCAATGCTTGAAAAAAGAGCAGAAGAAAGTCATAAAAGAATACAAGAGCTTAAAGGTGGATTTATTAAAGATAATAAAAACATAGAAGTTATTAATAGAAAAAAAATTGCACAGCAACTTCTTAAAGGACAAGAAGTTAAAAAAATTCCAAAAAGAAACGCAATAAATCCTGAAAGCTTAGAGCCAAATAAAGGAACAAAAGCATCAACAAAAACTTTAAAAGAAATTGAAGCTGGAGATAGAAAAGTTTTAAAAATAAGAGAACTTGATAAACATTTTACTTCAGAAAAGAAAAGAGCAATGGTTTCAAAAGAAATAAGAAAAGAAATTGAAAATGCAAGATTAATAAATAAAGAAATTGCAAGTATTCAATCAATAAAATTCAATGACATTATAAAAAATCAACTAAAGTCTTTTGGAACAATAGCAGAAACTAAACAAGCAAGAGAAGCAATTATTAAATCTCTTTACAATAAATATGAAAAAGGTGCAATTAATTTATCTGGTCTAAGAGATTTAATTAAATATTTATCTGTTGAAATTGAGATTGGTAAAAAAATGAATGTTATAAATTCTGTTGAAAATGCAAATACCTATCTTTTAGGAAATGCTCAACTTATAAATGAAATAAAAGATATTACTGAAATTAAAAAGAAATTTAAGTTTTTTTAAAAAAATTAAAGTTTCTTTGAATATATGCCCCAAAGATAATTTTTTTTATCTTTGTGGGAACCTATTTTTTTTAAATTAAAAGAAAGATGTTTATTGATAGATCTTTTATTTTTAATAGGACTTTCTAAAATCTCACAAATATATAATGAAAAGTCTAAAGACTTTGCATGTTTAAACATCTCTTTATTTAAAGACTCTCCAATTTTTGGAAAACTTCTATTTGAGACTAACTGTTTACCAAAAAGAATTTTATTTTCTTTTAATATTTTTTTATCAACATCTATTTCTTCTAAAAAATTAGGATTAAGTTTAATATATTTCTTTAAACTATAAGCTAAAAAATAACCAACAACTTCTTCTTTATTTTTTGCAACAAATAGAAAAGTATTTCTACATCTTAAAGATTTTAAAAGATTTTCAATTGAGACTTCATAGACTAAAAAACCATTATCTGTAACTTCTTTTTTATTTATTTTTAAATTATATTCTAAAAGTTGAGATTTTTGTAAATTATATATTTGTAAAATATCATTTTTTTTAGCTTTTTCAATAATTATTTCTGATTTCATAGGTTATTACCAATTAAAATTTTATTTTTCTTTTTAAAAAAAAGAATGCAGGGTACAGGATTCGAACCTGTGAAGCACTAAGCAATGGATTTTGAGTCCATCCCCTTTGACCGCTCGGGAAACCCTGCTTTATAAATATAATATAGAGAAGATATGTTTTTAAAAAGAAGTTAAAAGAAAATAATATTTATTGTTACTTAAAAAGATTTAAAATTAATAAAAAAACAGACAAAGAAATAAAAAAAAACAATTCAAAGATACCAGTGAAACCAAACAAAAATAACATTAAAAGAGAGCCTCCTAAAGTTATTAAAAACCAATTAAAAGATTTTAGATATATTTTCTTATTATAAGAAGAAAGATATTTAGAGAATAAAAATAAAGAAAACATTAAGAACAAAGAAAACAAAAAAGCAAATAGATTATGAAAATTAAAAAAAAAAGTATTTTTAATTTCATAATCAACAAACTCATAATCATTTTCAACAAAAGTGTTATCAATGGTTGGAGTTAAAACAGTCAATACTAAAAAAAGTATTGAAAATAAAAGAAATTTAAAAGATTTTTTATCATGATAATTATATTTTTTATAAATATTATATATAGTTATAAATAATAAAATACCAGTTATCAATCCCCAAACTATAAACTTAAGCTTATAATCAAATAGATTTCCTATCTTACTTAAAGTATACTCAAAAGGAGATTCATTAAAGCTAAACCATAAAGTAAACAAAGGTATGCTTATTATAAAATAAGTTAAAACAGTGTTATTAAATTTAGTAAAATACATATATATTCTAATATAATATCATGCAATAATTATTAAAAATAGTATTATTTTTAAAATAAAAAAAA
>JAQVRT010000074.1 GCA_028700905.1 Candidatus Iainarchaeum sp.
TTTTTAGATTGAACTAATTTTTTTATTTCTAAAAAACCTTTAAAAGTACCTTTTCCTTTTCTACATGCAAAAGAATTATTTATAAAAGTTTTATCAAAGATAGGCTCAATAATATTTATAATTGCATGTTGAACAACGACATCTCTAAAACAAGGAGCACTAATAATTCTTTCTTTAGGTTCATATACCTTAAAATTTCTATATGGAGAAAAATTAAAATTACCAGAAATTAATTCTTCTTGTATTAAAAATAATTCTTTTTCAAGATTTTGAGTAAATTTTAAAATATATTTCTTATTAGGATTTGATTTTCTGGCACGTTTATATGCATTATAAATGTTTTTAAAAGAAGTAAATTCTTCCCAAAGATTATTATATGATTTCATTTTTTATCGAGCCTATTAAAAATTAAAAATTATTACAGATTTCTTTAATCTAATAAAATTAAAATACTAAATGTAATAACTTATTTTTATATTCGATTTTTAAAACATAAAAACAAAAATGTTTTTATGGCATACCTTATATGCAATCAGGAAACATTTTACAGATGTAGTTTTTAGAATATACACTTTGCATATTTAAAAAAATAAAAATAAATATACAAACTCTGATAAAACCTTATTTCTTTAAAAATAAGGAGAAACTACTGAACGCAGCGCAGGCCGATGTTGTTGTTCCGGTTCCCAGGAGTATTGTTCAAGTTCAAGTTCAAGACCCCTGCATTAGTTCCATTGTTCCAGTTACCACCGCGCAGAAAAGAAACGACTCCTTTTTCTGTAAAAGCCCTATTCTTTTTTTAAAAAAGAACAAAATAAATTATTATTAGAAAAGTTTTTATAAATTATGTTTTAAAAGGCCACCAATTAATTTACCTAAATCATTTAGTTTTTTAGAAATTACTTCATATTTTTTAAAAGAAATAATTTTTAGATCAAAAGAAAGCCTTATATATATTTTTAAAAGTTCTAAATCAGTATCAATTTGATTTAAAGTATTAATTTTATGTTTTGAAAAAAGAACAGTATTAGATAATAAAGAAATAGTGGTTTTTTTTAAGTCTTCTCCTAAAACATATCTATCAGATTTAGGAAATTTTTTAATTTCAGGATAAATATAAAGTAAAAAGTTATATGTTTCTTTATATAACTTTAAATCAAATAACATATTACAAACACTATTTTTTATTTTCTTCTATTTTTTTTATAAGTCCATTAAAATATTTAATTTTTTCTTCAAATTGATTATAGAAAAAAAGGATTTTATCTTTAGATAAATCTTTATTAATTTCACTTAATATAAGTAAATTTGATTGAGTTGTAGAAACACAATCTCTTGAATAAGAGTAAAGTAATGATTTTTCATTAGAATGATATTTATTATATCCTTTTGATAAAAAAGAAAGAATATTTATTAAATTTGAAATAGTTTCTTGAAAAATAAAATTATCATTTATAGATGATTTATTTTCTTCTAAAAATTTATAAGTGTCAATAACTAAAGGAAAAAGTTCTTTGTAAACCCCAAAATTTAAAATTCCTCTTTCTGTATTTACTAAACTCATAACAACCATATTTTTGTCCAACATATATTGTAATTTATTAAAACCACTTTAATTGAGTAGCAAATTTTTTTGTGAAAAAACAAAAAAATTTGCAAAAGCAAAAACAATTTGCTTTCTCTTTTGCCAATTTCATTTTTTCTTTTTTTCCCACTATTTTTTCTTTTTTCAAATTATTTAATTTTTTTTTTGCACAAACAAATCTTCAAGCATTATTTATCGCGACGTTGCCCGTCTTGCCGTCTTGCCGTCTTACCCGTCAAAATACAATATTCTCGAGATACATTTTTTCAAAAACTACTGAACGCAGCGCAGGCCGAGGTCGTAGTACCGGCGCCCAGGAGTAAAGCTCAAGCCCAAGCTCAAGACCCCCGCACTAGTACCATTGGCCCAGGTACCACCGCGCAGAAAAGAATACACACTAGTAGAAGTATCCCCAAAATTACTATAAGTGTAAATTCTACCAACACCATTATCTGCTGCATTATAACTATTACTTGTTAGTAAAAATAAATCTTTATAATTTAAAGTGGTGTTACCTAAATCATCAGAAGAGATATATTGGTCTTCTCCACCACCTTTGGAATAATCAAAATAATCCCAGCCAGCAGTAAAGTTACTATCATCAGAATTATTAAAACCATCAGGCATGTCTTTTCTTTGAATAGTATCACTTGTCCATTGCCAAACATTACCAGCTAAGTCCCAGATTACCTCTCCGTTTGTTAAAGTTAAGGTTCTTTTTGTAGTGCCAGAAAGTGCATCAAAACCATCCATAGCACCAGAGGAAGATGAATTTCCGCGTGGAAGATAGCCTTCTCCAACAACGCCTGAGGACCAGTTTGAGGGTACTTGTTCAATGTTTCGTGCAATAGTCATCCATTCGTTGTTGGTTATTAAGTGTCCACCTACTGCAGCACAAGCAGCAATAGCTTCGGTTTGGGTTATTCTTGTGATTGGAGAGCCTTCTGGAGTTGATACTAATGAATCAGAATAATCACAATTTTCATAACTCCAGGTGTTATAAGATAAAGAACCAGTATTACAATCTGGATAATCAACTACAAGGTTTCCTTTACCATCACCATTTGCATCCATTTTCATTTGATATTTTGAAACACAAAAACCTCCTCTCTCATTCATAGTACCATAAAGGTGGTTTCCTGGAACTGGAATATAACCTTCTGGACAAGAAAGAGGGCTTTTTAAATTTTGAAAAATATCAGTTTTAGTTATCATTTGATCATTATCTAAATATAAAACTAAATCTAAAGAAGAATCTAAAATACCGTGATCAAAATTTGCAGTTTGATTAGAAAGAATAGTAACAGGGGGTTCTAAAGGATTAATATTAGAATTACCTAATAAACTATAACCAGTAATAGTTATAGAGGTATAAGGAGAACCATAAGGAGGTTTATACTCTAAAGTGGAACGACCATTTATTGAATTTTTAAGATTTAAATAAAAACCAATCTCTGATTCTGTATAAACTTCAATACTTGAAGTTTTTGAAAAAGAATCATTCGTAAAGCCTTTACCCCAAGAAAGAATAATACCAATGATAGCAACAGAGACAACTATTAAAAGGATAGTGGCTATCAAAGGAGAAATTCCTTTTTGAAATCTAAAATGCTGAAAAATATATTTGAAAAACATAAGGGATCAAGATTAATTTAAATAAAATATATTATAATAGAATATAATAATATTTATAAACATAATGATTAAAGAGAAAAAAGGAAAAAAGTTAAAAAAACAATACTCTTTAAATAAAAATTGGTTTATATAATTATATATGAGTATAAGTATTAAATATCTTGGACACTCATCAT
>JAQVRT010000075.1 GCA_028700905.1 Candidatus Iainarchaeum sp.
CGGGCGTGCGCCCGTCGTACGCTGTAAATACGCGGCCAAGCCCCTTTTCGATGATATAAGACCGGATCCTCTTATAATAAGAGACCGGATGGATGATAAAGTTCTGCCTTGAGCACGTTTCTTCGTATATCCTGTAGAACTCTTCTATCGAGCCTTCATCGGTCCCCTGCCTGACGGAGATGCCGTGTTTTTCCGCGACATGGATGTTGTACCTGAACTTGCTTTCAAAGCCCGCCTTTATATCCTCCAGGTCAGGAGCAAGATCAAGGATAAAAGTGCTTCGCGGCTGCACTTCTTTCTTGGCTTTGACAAATCCTTCGGACTTCAAAATATCCAGAGCCCTGGCATCGTCTTCCGGCACTTCCGGGTCCATCCTTAAAAAAAGAGCCCCGTGTTCTTTTGCCGCTTTCCCGGCGGCATTGACAAAGTCTTTTACCGGTCCGGGGGAATCAAAGTCTATAAGAGGGCCTCTTGGCACATAGAAGAAGCATTTTTTGACAATAGGAAGCTTTCTTTTCAGCGTCATCACAGCAGTCCCGTCGTCCAGCCGCAGCTTTACAGGCTGCCACCCGAATCCCGCTTTTACCTGCGCCCACTGGTCGCTTTGCAGTATTTGGTCTTCGAGTTTCATAGTAAAATTCTAACACCGTGCGGATATAATGACAATGATATAATAAGACCATGATCCTGGTCATAGACAACTACGATTCGTTCACTTACAATCTAGTGCAATATCTCGGGGAATTAAAGGCCGAGACAAAAGTTTTCCGCAATGACAAGATAACTTTAAAAGAGATCGAAGGGCTTTCTCCGGCAAAAATACTGGTCTCTCCTGGGCCCTGCACACCCAAGGAGGCCGGAATATCCGTCGAGGTGATAAGGCATTTTGCCGGAAAGACCCCGATCTTCGGCGTGTGTCTCGGACATCAGGCAATAGCGGAAGCTTTCGGCGGAAAAGTCGTGAAGGCCGGCAGGCTTATGCACGGAAAAACATCAAAAATATTCCATGACTCAAAAACACTCTTTAAGGGCATTGCAAACCCGTTTGACGCGACAAGATATCACTCATTGATAGCCGAAAGAGAGTCGCTGCCCGATTGCTTTGAGATCTCGGCCTGGACCAAGGACGGCGAAGTAATGGGCCTGAGACATAAGGAATTCGATGTGGAAGGCGTCCAGTTCCATCCGGAATCGATACTGACCGGAGAGGGAATGAAACTGCTAAAGAATTTTATTGGGCTTTAGATGATCACAAGACATTCTCTGAGTATGTCGTCAATATACTTTGCCGTTTTTTCCGAATAGGCGCCCCCTGCTCTTGCCACCTGGTTGGGGCCTTCGGCATAAGAGGCCAGAGCAAGCTTTATCTGGTCCGGATATCCTGCCCACCTATCGAGCTTCATCTTAAGATATAAGGCGGCGCCCTTTACGCCCTCATCGATATCGAACGGGTCTTTTATCCCTATGTAAGCTGCTGTAGCCGGCAAAAGCTGGGCAAGCCCCTGAGCGTTCGAGGAAGAAACGGCGCGGGGGTCAAAGGCCGACTCCCTGAATATCATCGCCGTGACGATCCTGGGATTGACATCGTACTGCTCGCTGTAGCGCATTATCGCATCTGATATCTGCTCGGCTTCTTCCACGGACACTTTTTTCGCTCTCGGCCTGACAAATCTGTCTATAGCGTCCTTTATCCCTGGATCATAAGAGGCGGAAAAAGTGGCCGGAATGGAGGAAGCATCTACAACATGGCGGGCTGGCTGGGCAGAGCGGGAAGCCGGGTCTTTTGGGATATCGCCCTTTATACCCGAAAATATGGAGAACACGAACAATAAGATGACCGCTGCCGAAATTGCTTCCAAATTAACCCCTCATTACTGAAGGAATTGCATCCCTATAAGCGGAAATGATCCTGCTCAGTTTGATGTCCACAAGCTTCTTTTTGCCGTTGGCTATTTTTAGCGACAAGCCGCCTACTTTCCCGATGATGGAAACAGGCGTACTATGGCCCTTAGCCAGCGCGGTCAGCTTGAAAATATCGCAGGACTTGACCGAAAGTATTATCCTGGACTGGCTTTCCCCGAAAAGGAGAGCGATATTGCCGATCTTTTCATCCAGAGATATTTTTGCGCCTATGCCGCCTTCTATGCAGCACTCCGCCAGAGCAACGGCCAGGCCGCCTTCGGCAGTGTCGTGGGCCGACCTTGCGATCCCGGACCTTATCGCTTCTAAGCAGGTCTTTTGCACGCTTTTTTCGAGATCTATATCAAGGCGTGGACAGGATGTCTTTTCCTCAAGGTTCCTGCCCAGAAGGACGATAATATCGTCCTTGCCTTTAAAAGCCATATCGGCATGCGGGGAATTGTCTATCAGCCCGAGCATTCCGACTACCGGGGTCGGATATATTGAAGTGTCGTTGCTCTCGTTATAAAAACTGACGTTCCCGGAGACCACAGGAGTATTAAGCTCCCTGCAGGCTTCCCCCATCCCCCTTACGCACTCCCTGAACTGCCACATCACGGCCGGTTTTTCGGGATTGCCGAAGTTGAGGCAGTCCGTCACGGCCACGGGCTCTGCCCCGGTGCAGACCAGGTTCCTGGCGGCTTCACAGACGGCTATCATCCCTCCGGTATAAGGATCGGCGTGGCAGTATTTCCCGTTGCCGTCGCAGGTGAGAGCGATCTTTTTGTGGGAATATTTTATCCTCATGACCGCGGCGTCGGCCCGACCGGGAAGCACGCTGGTATTGGTCTGGACCATGTGGTCGTACTGCTCAAACACCCAGGCTTTGCTGGCGATGTTTGGATCGGACAGATGGTCCATCAACATAGCGTTGCAGCTCTTGCTCTTCGATATCCTCTTTGAAGTCTCCGCGTAAAGAGGCGGCTCTACCGGCCTTTCATAGACCGGGGCGTCATCCGCAAGTGATTTGGAAGGGACTCGGGCGACCGTTTTTCCGTTCTCTTTTACCGTAAAGAATCCGTCATCCGTTACGCGCCCTATCACTACCGCGTTCAGCCCCCATTTTTTGAAGATCCTGAACGCGTCATCCTCGGTGCCCTTTTTCATCACCACCACCATGCGCTCCTGGGATTCGGACAGCATTATTTCATACGGGGTCATTTTTTCTTCGCGCTGCGGCACAAGAGATAGTTCTATCTCGGCTCCGGTCCCCGCTCTTGAAGACATCTCCGAAAGCGAGGATGTAAGTCCCGCGGCGCCCATATCCTGCATGCCGACCACGTTCCCGGTCTTGAGCAGTTCAAGGCAGGCTTCAATGAGAAGTTTTTCGGTGAAAGGGTCCCCTACCTGGACGTTGGAGCGCTTTTCAACGGAGTTTTCGTCAAGCTCGACCGACGCGAATGTTGCCCCGTGTATCCCGTCCCTGCCA
>JAQVRT010000019.1 GCA_028700905.1 Candidatus Iainarchaeum sp.
TAGAAGGATTTTCTAAAAATTTTCTAGAAGATGCTATAAATAAACTTAATTGTTTTAAACTTACAGCAGATGCTACATTTCTAGTATCATCAATAGGATCAATTACAACTAAGCTTTCAGAAAATCTTGCTAAATTAACATGTTGCTCTTTAAGTAAAGTAAATTTTATAGGATATTGCCAGTTTGAAGCGTTTTCTAAAACTGTTATAAAATCTCCATAAAATAAAATTAAAAGTTCACATAAATAACCAGAAAATCCAGAAACAGAAGTGTCAGCTCCATAAGCTCCTATTTGTTTTAAAAAATATTTTAAAAGTCTAGTTTCATCTTTTTGTGTTTCAGACATGTTTTTTAAAACAAACATTAAATGTAAAACAGTTCTATCAACTGCAGAAATTATAGGTTCATTAGGTTCTATTTTATATGCAGGCACAACTTCAACTTTATGTCCGTCAATTACACCTCTTATATAAGGGTGTTGAGAATAAGCTTTTTCCCAAAAATATCCTTTAAAAGCTTTTTGACCTAATAAAAGACCTTCTTCAATAAATTTTGTTTTTTCAAGAGAAGGAGGATAAATTACAAAAACATCAAAATCTTTTGTATCTCTTAAATTAGTACCTTTTCCAAAAGAACCTGCACAAACAGCAGATAAATGTGGTCCAGGTAATTTTTCAATCTTTTTTATAACATTATCAATAAATCTTTTTTCTTTTATATTTTGAGAAGTACTAGGTTTTATTTGAGAAAGTAATTTCTTTCTAGTATCTCTATAAATTGATACTTTTGATTTATCAAGATTTATTGAAGACATAATAATAATTATAGAACATAAACAATATAAATTGTTTTATAAATTAATTTTAAAAAAAAAATTTAGTTATTAATATCTTGTGAAAAGTTATCATCGTTTAAAAAATCATCATCAGAAAAATTTTCATCAATTAAAATATTTTGATCATAAAAGTTTTCATCAACAATATTTTCAGTAACAATATTGTTATCAACTAAAGAATTTTTGTCATAATTACTTAGTTTATTTTGAATATCTGTTAAAGAACCTTCAATCATTTTAGCATCTTTATACATTTGATTAAAAGAGACATATAAAGAATCATAAACAAATTCTTTTGATTTAGGATTAATCAATAATAATTTTTCATTTAAATTTAAAATTACTTCTGATTGTAAAACATCTCCAAAAGGATAGTTAACCATAATTACAGAATTATTGGTATCTAAAAGAGATAAACATTCTTCACTTGTAAGTTCAACATTTTCTAAAACATTTCCATTATTTGATTGACAATAAAGAAGATTATTTTCATTATCAATTACAGAAATTAAAAGAACAGTATTTTTATTTTTTGCAGATAGCATTGATTGAGAAAATACAAGACCATCAATTACAGAAGATAAATAATTTGAATCTTGATAATAGTAATTAAAGACTAATAAATAATTTTGATCAGTTCCAAATATTTCAAAACCTTCATGTATATGAAAATTAACTGACTTAAAATCAATATCATTACTTGAGAAAGAAGTTCTTGTTTCAACAACAATTTTACTTAATATCAATGCAATTAATATTGCAACAATTATAATTAATATCAATTTAACAATTAATTTATTTCTTCTTTTAATAGAAGATTTTTTTTTAATTTCTTTAACAGTTTGTGTTTTTGCAGAAACTAATGCTTGAGCCATTTTAATCACATTTTATAATTTTAAATATTTATTTATTTTTTTTAAATTTAATTTAAGATCTTTTGAAACCTCTATAGGCACATAATCTATTTTTTTAGAATTTAATTTTTCTTGAAAATAATTAGTTTTATGACAAAATATATTTTCTTCAATTTTTAAAACAGGATAGTTTCTTTCAGCCATTCTATCTCTTAAAGATTTTTCAGAAGATAATAAAAGAAAAACAAAATCCATTTTTTTTAAAAAAAGTTTAGAAACTTCACAAAATAAATGACCTTCAAAAATAATATTTTTTTTCTTTTTTAAAAGATCAAGACATTTTTTTGAAAGAAGAGATGTATCAATTTCATAATCTTTTGTTTCTTCATTTAAGATCGCAATATTATTTTCTTTAGAAAAATCTTTATCATTAACAACTAAAAACTTTTGAAAAGGAAATTTTTTTTTAACTTCTTGTGCAAGTGTTGTTTTACCACTTGCAACAGAACCTGTAATTACAAAATACATAATACCTTACCTTAATCTAACACTCTCTAAATTTTGAATTGAAAGTGTATTAATGTGGAATTTCTTTGCAACAAATCTTGCAAACTCAGGACAAGAATCACCGTGATTTACTAAAATTGTTTTTGGTTTAGGATTTAAACTTGTAACATAATTTAATAATTCTTGACGATAAGCGTGCCCTGAAAAAGCATCAATAGTTTCAATTCTAAGATTAACATTTAATGTTTTTGTTTTTCCTTTAGAATCATTAATTATCATTGATTTTAAACCTTTTTGCACCTTTTGTCCTAAACTATTTCTTGCTTGATATCCTACAAAAACTAAAGAATTATTTGGATTATCTGCAAGTTCATTAAAATATGCAACTGAAGGACCACCTGTAAGCATTCCTGAAGATGCAATAATAATTGAACCAGGAGAATTTAAAACATTTTCTCTAGAATTTTCTTCATAATCTACAGATTTAAAAAGTTTTGAAGAAAATGGAGAATTATTTTGTAAAACTCTAGTTTTAATATTCATTTTTAAATACTCAGGATAAACAGTGTGTATTAAAGAAGCTTCTCTTGTCATACCATCTATAAAAACATTTTCCGCTTTTAATTTACCACGTCTAAAATATTCTTCTAAAACAATCATTACTTCTTGAGCACGACCAACTGAGAAAACAGGAATTAAAGCAATTCCTCCTTTATCATAAGTTTCATTTAAAACTTCTATTAAATGATCTTCAGATTTATTTCTAGAAGGATTTAATGGTTTTCCACCATAAGTACTTTCTAAAATTAAAGTATCAACTCTTGGATAATTTGCATCCATGTTATTATATAATCTTGTAAAACCATATTTAATATCTGCAGAATAAACTAAATTATGTTTTCCATCACCTATATGTAGGTGTGCAGAAGCAGATCCTAAAATATGTGCAGAATTATGGAAAGTAAGTCTTATTCCAGGAGCAATATCTGTAACTTCTCTAAAGTTTTTAGTTATACAGTGTTTAATAACCTCTTTAACATCTTCTTCACCATAAAGAGCCTCTCTACCTGTTTTTTCAGAAACAGAAATTGCATCTAAAAGTAAAAGAGCCATAATATCTTTTGTAGGCTCTGTACAATATACAGGACCTCTATAACCTGCTCTAAAAAGATAAGGTAAGAAACCTACGTGATCTATGTGAGCATGTGTTATTACAACTGCATCAAGTTCATCTAAAGGAAATCTTATAACACCAAAGAAAGGTGCTTCTTCATTTTTATCAGCTGGATTAATTCCACAATCTAAAAGTATTTTTGTATCAGGAGTTTCTAAAAGTATAGCACTTCTTCCAACTTCTCTAAAACCACCAAGAGCTGTCATTCTAACCCATTCTTTATTACTTACAGGAGGAGAATATATTTTTTTTGCAACTTCTTTTAGAAATTGTTTTCTTTCAGTATTATTTTTAATTGCATACCCTCTTATTTTTTTAATAATTTCAGAAGGTTCAAGTGGTGCTCTTAATATTTTTGGAATCCATTTTGTTTCTTTAATAATTGCTTTTGAAACATCCCCTTGTTTTCCAATAACAACACCAGGCTTATCTGCTTCAATTACAACCTCTGAAAAAACTCCATCAAAAGCAATTGACTTTATTCCAGCATCTTCTGGAATTATTTCTTTAATTTTATTGTAGGCTTCAGCTGAATCCATTAAAGATGATTTTTCAGTTCTTATATTAATTCTTTTTTTAAATTTGTCAGCAATTTCACCAACAATTGTTTTATTACTAAAAAAAGAATAAGGGTCATTTGTATAGATAGCAATCTCTGAAGCTTCAGGTTCTATCTTTGAAAACGACATATTTTTCTCATTTAAGAGAGTAGAAATTTGTTTTTTAATATTATCGAATAAGTCCATATTTGTTCACATTGTTTTTAAAAAAGTATAAATATCATATATTTAATTGTATAATTTAGATTAATTTTCTTTATTGTTTATTTAAAATAAAAATAAAGATTATAAAGTATAAAAAATTTTAAAGTAATTTTAAAAAAAATAAAAAAAGAACTATTTATATTTTTCAATAGGTAGTTCTTCAATACCATCTTTTTTAATAATTACAACTTTTATTCCGTCTCCGCCAGTATAAACATCTCTTTTCTTAGCAGAAGTTATAGCGTCTTTTGCAAGTTCAATAGTATCTTTAATAGAAATATTATTTTTATAGCCTTTATCAAGCGCACTTAAAGCAAGTTCTGAACCTGAACCTGAGAATGAAAAATTATCTTCTTTTGAAAATCCTCCAAGCATATCTAAAGAATAAAGCTCTTGATCAGCTCCTGCAACAATTAATTGAGAATAAAATGGAAGCATTTTACTAGAATTTAAAATATTTGATAAAAGGGTTACACATGATTTTGTACTTAATGGCCTTTTATGTTCAAGTTCATAAAGGTTAGCGTGATTTTGAAGATATCTAATTAAAACCATAGCATCCCCTACAGAACCTGCAATTGTCATTGCAATAGAATCATTAATTTTGTAAATTTTAGTAGTATTATTATTAACTGCTAAATTACCCATTGTAGCTTGCATATCAGCTGCTAAAACAATACCATCTTTTGCAACAATACCAACTGTTGTTGTACCTGTTTTTAATGTTTTATCATTCAAAATAATTCACCCTTTTTTTTTAGTTAATTTTTGAACAAACTTAACATTTTCATAATTTGTTGAATCAAAAACTAATTTTGCAAAAAATTGTTTAAAATAATCAATTTCTTGAGGAACCCCTAAAGGCATCTCAACTTCAATATCATTTTCTTTTGAAATTAAATTAATTTGTTCTTTTGGCATAAAATAAAATGCCTTCTCTAAAAGTAAAGGAAGTTTATCAGAATCTTTAGAAATAACTTTATTTATTGTTACAGTATATTCTAAATCTCTTCCAGCATAAATAGGATTAAAATCAACTTTAACTCTTCCACCAGAAACAGAAATTATTTTACCTGATCTATTTCCAATATTTACAAATAAACCAACTTCTGGTCTTACATTTTCTTTTTTAAATTCATTTAAAGAAACTAATTCTATTTTTTTAGGATCTTTATCTTTGAAAGCTTGTTCTTTTTTTAAAATAAATGTTTTTGTTTTAGAAACTTCTAAATCAGAAATATTATCTTCAATACCTTTTAAAAGTTCTCCAGTACCAAAAACATAATTTAAAGGCTTATATTCATTTTTTAAATTTAAATTATTTTCTTTTGCAATTTCTTTTTTTGTAGTATCTAAAATTTCATTAGTATTTGCATCTTTTAAAATTAGATCAATTTCAATAATATCTTTTGTCTTTATCATGTTAATTAACCTCTTGTCTTCTAATCATAGAAACTAAAAATCAATAACCTATCTATTACTGTTTTTAAATAATTAAAACAGCCGAATAAAAATAGGAAATTTATAAAAGTAGATTTTTTATATAATATAATTATGAACCGAATTGCTTAAAAAGATTTGTTTTTATGTAGTAATTACCAATAAAAGTAAATTATTTATAAAATTTTAAAATATTAAAGAAATTATAAAAACTCTTTAAAAAAATATAATTTTTTATAAATTGGCACCAACAATGCCAAAAAAAGATAAATTATTGGCACTAGCAGTGCTAAGTAAACCCAAATAATATTTTTAAAGTTAAATTAAAAATAAAGATATTATTTAATATTTAAAATATTTAAAAGCCTATAACAATTTGCATGCTTTGCATAACCTAAAAAAGAAAAAAGAGAAGACCTGAAGTTAAGTAAAGGCATTTTCTTTTGTTTTAGTAAATAATTATTTTTATTTTGTCTTTTTACAAATCTTTTAATGTTTGATTTTCTTAATCGTACAAAAGAGGAAAATACCTTATACCCTAAAAAGTCAACACCTTTAGAAGTTAGGTTTGTATAACTTTTATTTTTAGGAACTGCTAAAAACAAATCTTTTTTTAGAAATAATTTTATTTTTCTTCTAAAAACCTTTAAATCTCTTTTAGAATCAGAAAATATTAAAAAATCATCAACATACCTATAATAATGTTTAATTTTTAAAGTATGCTTAACAAATTGATCTAATTGATTTAGATAAATATTTGCAAACAATTGAGAAGTTAAATTTCCAATTGGGATTCCTTTTTTATTGTTTAAAGAAGAAAAAGAATAACTATCTATTATTTGATAGATTATAGATAATAGTTTTTTATCTTTAATTTTTTTATAAATTATACTTTTTAAAACATCTTTATCTATTGAAGGAAAATATTTCTTAACATCTTGTTTTAAATAATATTTTGGAGGGTTTTTTGATTGAACTAATTTTTTAATTTCTAAAAAACCTTTAAAAGTGCCTTTTCCTTTTCTACATGCAAAAGAGTTGTTTATAAAAGATTTATCAAAGATAGGTTCAATGATGTTTATAATTGCATGTTGAACAACAACATCTCTAAAACAAGGGGCACTAATTATTCTTTCTTTAGGTTCATATACCTTAAAGTTTCTGTATTCTGAAAAAGTATATTCTTGGTTTATTAACTCTTCTTGTATTAAAAAAAGTTCTTTTTCAAGATTGGTTGTAAACTTTAGAATATATTTTTTATTAGGGTTTGATTTTCTTGCTTTTTTATAGGCATTAAAAATATTTTTAAAAGAAGTGAATTCTTGCCAAAGGTTATTGTATGATTTCATTTTTAAAAAGCCTTATTTAAAGTTAAGAGTTATTACAGATTTCTTTTTACATACTATAAAAATACTAAATGTAATAACTTATCTTTATATTTGATTTTTTAACATAAAAACAAAATAGTTTTTATGGCACACATTATGTGCAATCAAGAAACATTTTACAGATGTAGTTTTTTAAAATATTCGCTTTATATGTTTTTTTAAAACAAAAAAATAAACATACAAACTCTGATAAAACCTCATTATTAAAAATAATAAGGAGAAACTACTTGACACAGCGCAGGCCGATGCGGCGGTCCCGGGAACCAGGAGTGTCGAGCAAGGTCAGGCTCAAGACCCCAGCATCAGTGCCATGGCCCCAGTGACCACCGCGCAGAAACGCGTATTCAGCAGTAGAAGTGTCTCCAACATCACTATAAGTATAAATTCTACCAACACCATTATCTGTTGCATTATAAGTATTACTTGTAAGTAAAAATAAATCTTTATACTTTAAAGTGGTATTACCTAAATTATCAGAAGAAATATATTGGTTTTCTCCACCACCTTTGGAATAATCAAAATAATTAAAACCAGTAATAAAGTTACTATCATCGGCATTATTAAAACCATCAGGTTGATCTTTTCTTTGTATTGTGTCACTTGTCCATTGTCTTACATTACCGGCTAAATCCCAAATAACTTCACCATTAGTTAAAGTTAAGGTTCTTCTTTGACTCCCTGAGCTTTGGCCAGTTCCTGCATAACCATTTGTATCAATTGAAGCTTCTAAAGCTCCTCCTGGTGTTCCATCGTTATGTCCTGAATAAATATATCCCTGACCAACAGTTCCAGAAGACCAGTTAGATGGAACTTGTTCTATGTTTCGTACAATAGTCATCCATTCATTGTTTGTTATTAAATGACCACCTATAGCTTCACAAGCAGCAATAGCTTCGGTTTGGGAAATTCTTGTAACAGGAGAGCCTTCAGGAGTTGATACTAATGTACCAGGAGTAGGGCATAATTCATAACTATAAGTATTATAGGTTAAAGAACCGGTATTACAATCAGGATAATCTGCTACAAGATTTCCTTTACCATCTCCATTAACATCCATTTTCATCTCATATTTTGAAACACAAAAACCACCATTTTCATTCATAGTTCCATATAAATGATTACCAGGAACAGGAATGTAACCTTCTGGACAAGAAGAAGGTTGTTTTATGGTTTGTAAAATATTATTCTTAGTGATCATTCTGTCATTATCAAGATAAAAAACAATATTTAAATTGTCTTCTAAAATACCATGGTCAATTACGGCAGATTGGTTTGCAGTTATTGTGATTGGAGGGTCTATAGGGTTAATATTAGTATTACCAAACAAACTATAACCAGTTATGGTTAGAGAAGTGTGAGGAGAACCATAAGGAGGTTTATATTCTAAAATGGTACGACCATTTATTGAGGTTTTTAAATGTAAATAAAAAGAAGTTTCTGATTCAGTGAAAATCTCAAGACCAGAGGCTTTGGAAAGAGAATCATTGGTAAAACCTTTTCCCCAAGAAATAATTATACCAATTATAGCAACAGCAACAACAACTAAAAGAATAGTGGCTATAAGAGGACTTATAGCTTTTCTTTTTTTAAAAAAAGTTATAAAATAATTACCTTTAATCATAATAATCTGCATATATACCTATATAAAAATATATTTAAATATAAGAACAATATATTTATAAAGATAATTAAAAGAGATAAATAGTTTAAAAAATAATAAATTTTAAATTAAATAAAGAAAAAAGATTATTTTGTTTTTTTAACAAAATAATCAATATCTTTTCCAATACTTGAAAAATCAACCTTAACATTATTTACAGCCATTTTATCTAAGAAATCTTTATAAGATATACCTGCAATATCTGCAGCCTCTGATAAAGACAGGCTTTTATTTTCATAAGCCTTAAAAACAATAGCAAGCCTAGATTCATCTATATTAGAAGTAATATTTGTTTTACTCATAAATATATTGTAAACATAACCTTTTTAAAACATTATTTTTACAACCAAAAAGAAGTATTATATTATCTTCTCTACAGTAATATATAAAAAAGAAAAAGAAAAACAAACATGCTATCAAAAGAAGAAATTATTCAAAAAATATTAGACATTAACAAATACGAAAAATTAAATCCTATGCAAAACTTAGCAAAAGAACATATAGGAACAAACACACTTATCACAACACCAACTGCATCTGGTAAAACAACAGTCTTTGAAATGTATATGCTTGATTGTTTATTAAACAAAAAAAAGAAAGCAATTTACATCTCTCCTTTAAAAGCATTAACAACTGAACATTACTTAGAAACTAAAAGAAAATTTTCAAAAGAATTTAACCTAAAAGTAGGCCTTTCAACTGGAGATTTAGATTCAAGTAATAAATATTTAGAACAATATGATGTTTTATTTTTAACATATGAAAAATTTGATTCAATTCTAAGACATCAACCTTCATGGTTAAAAAATGTTGGACTTTTAACAATTGATGAAATTCATGAGCTTGGATCAAATAGAGGCTCAACCTTAGAAGTTATAATTACACAACTAAAACATAGTTATAAAGAAATTACTCTTCTAGGTTTATCTGCAACAATAAAAAACTCAAAAGAAATATCTGATTGGCTTTCTGCAAAACTAGTTTTAAGTAATTATAGACCTGTACCTTTAGAAACTGGTGTTTTTTATAATGACAATATATATTTTGAAGATAGAAAAGAAGATTTAACTTCTCTTGCTGTTAAAAATATTAATTTAGGATCAATAATTAAAGATACCTTAAATAAAGAAAAACAAATAATTGTATTTTGTGCATCTAGAAAAAATGCAATGTCATTTGCAAAAAAATATGGAAAAATAATATCAAGCCACATTACTCCTGAAGAATATAAAAAATTAAGAGAAGTTTCAAAAGAAGCTCTTGAAGCTTTAGAGAATCCTACAAAACAATGTGAAGAACTTTCTCTTTCTCTTTTAATGGGTTCAGCATTTCATCATGCAGGACTTGTATATAAACAAAGAGAGGTTGTTGAAGAAAATTTTAAGAGAGGAAATATTAAAGCAATCTTTGCAACACCTACTCTTGCTGCAGGAATAAATCTTCCAGCATATAGAGTAGTTATTAATAGTGTGTTTAGATTTTCAGAAGGTTCAATGGTTCCAATACCAGTAAATGAATTTCAACAAATGGCAGGAAGAGCTGGAAGACCTAAATATGATAAAAAAGGAGAAGCTATTTGTGTTGTAAATAAAGAAGGAGATATTCCAAAGATATATAACACATATATTGTATCAGGTCCCTCAAACATAGATTCTCAACTTTCTAAAATTAATATTTTAAGAGGACATTTACTTTCTATGATTCTTGTAAATGAAATAAAGAGTATTGAAGATTTAATTAATTATTTATCAAAAACATTTTACTATTTTACATATGGAGATAATCACGAAATTAGAAAAAACATACAAGAAATTGCACACGAATTCTACGAATATGGTTTTTTAGAAAAAAAAGAAAATGGTTTTCTAATAACCCCACTAGGTAAGAAAGTATGTTATCTTTATATAGATCCATTATCTGCAAATAGTATTCTTAAAGATTTAGAAATTAAAAAGAATAAAGAAACAAAAATAATAGATAAAATATTTACAGTTTCAAACACAACAGAAATGTATCCTTATTTAAAATACAAACAAGAAAAAGAAAATACTCTTTTTACAACTTTTGAAGAACTTAGACAAAATATTTTCTTTGATTATGAAGATATTTATCTTTTACAAAAAATTTATTTAACAAAACTTATAGCAGACTGGATTGAAGAAAAAGAAGAAAACTATATAATTGACGAATATAACACAACACCTGGACAGATTAGAGATTTAATTTCAAAAGCAGAATGGATCTGTCATTCTACAATAGAGCTTTTAAAACACACACAAGCAAGCATAATATCAATCAAAGAATACTCAAATCTTTTATTAAGAATTAAGTATGGTATAAAACAAGAATTAGTCTCATTAGTTGAACTTAAAAATATAGGAAGAGTTAGAGCAAGAAGATTATTTAATAATGGAATAAAAAGTGTTAATGATATAAAAAATAATCCAGATAAATTTATTAATTTAATTGGAAAATTTGGACTTGAGACTTTAAAAGAATTAAAAATAGATTACAAAGAAAAAACAATAAATGAAAAAATCTAAAATAAGATTTTTCCATTTCAACTAATTAAATTATTTTTTCTTTTTTAATGGTTTTTTTGCATTTGAAACAATTTTGTCTGCAAGTTCACTTGTTTTTTCAGAAAAAACTGAAAGTCTCATAGTAACCCATACAACAATAATAGTTACAATTATAGCATATAAAAACATTGCAATAATTGTTCCTGCACTTCCAAAAATTGAAGTAAATAATGCTTTAATAGCATCATTCCATGCAAGAGCTGCAACAAGACCAAAAGCACTTGTCATCAAAACATTTATTCTTTCAATAACTTCTTTTTTCATATTTTTATTCATCTCCTTTTTTTAAAAAATAGAAAAATTAACCAATATTTTCTTTTTTAATAAGCTCTCTTATTAAAACTGTAGCATATTGCCCTTTATCTAATACAAAAGAGATTGTGGCCTTCATTTGTCCAATATTCAAATTATCTTCTTCTATAGAAATTAACTTTAATTCTTTTGGAAAAGTTATAACTGGCCTAAAATCTCCTTTACAAGAAAGAACAGAATAATCTTTATTAAAAAAATGTCTAAAATCAATTCCTTCTCTTTTAAAAATTTCTTTTTCAATTTCTCCTGCCCTACCATCTAAAAATTTAGAATCATAACCAAATAAAGGTAAATGTAAAACCCCATTTATTACATAATCACCATCTAATGGTTTTAAAAATAAACCTTTGTCAATCCTATAATTAATAATTTCATTAAATAAATAAGATTGATAAGCATGAATAAATAAATATTGCATAGATTTTGAAAGAGATTTAAAAGCTCCTAAATAATCTTCAGGATTATTTGCTAAATGATTTAAAATAGGAACTTCAAAACCAGATTTAGATGGAAAAGAAGAAGCCCATTTTTTAAAATCATTTGTTTTTAAAATATCTTCTCTAGCATTTTTTAAATCTTGATCTTCATAAGGAGAAGGAGAAGTTAAGTATAACATAATTGCTTTTTTATATTCTTTTAATATTAAATGTTTGCCAACCTTAGCAGTAACTTCCCTTGCTCCACCAAATCTTTGTTCGCCGAAATAATTAATTAATCCTTTTTGATTTATTTCAAGAAAATTTGTTTCAATAATTTCTTTTATTTCTTCTTTTGATAATCCTTCTATTTGTCTAATAGTTATAATAAATCTATTTTCTTTTAAATCACCAATATCTATTTTTTTAAAAGACCAAAAAGGGTTATATGTTTTAATATCTTTAAAATAAAATTTTGAAAGTCTTTCCAATTCAGGATTATAAAGAGAAATTTTTTGAGAAGAAATAGATCTTTTATCTTTTAAGCCAGCATAACCAAATCTATACTTTGAAAGTCTTAAAAATCTTGACATTTGAGAAATTGCTTGCATAGTTGAAAGGTTATGTTTTTCCATATCAAGAATTAAATGATCTTTTCCTTCTTCTTTATTTTCAAATATTTTTTCCCAATCAATAGTTTCTATTTTTTTATCAGGTAAGTATTTTACAGAAGTTTCATAATCTAAACCAATTTCCTCAACAATAAAGTCTTGTGGAAGTTGTTTTATTCTTCCACCTAAACCTTTTGTATCTGTAACATATCTATAATCCATAATTTAAAGTTCCTTTACATATATTGGAAGCATATTTTTATCCATATTAATTACAACTTCTTTTTTCAAAGATTTATTTTCTAAAACTAAACAAGGAGTTAAACCATAATTT
>JAQVRT010000020.1 GCA_028700905.1 Candidatus Iainarchaeum sp.
TTTTAAAATTATAGAAACAATTTATTTTTCACAAATATCTATTCTTCTTAATGCTCTTTTATCTTTCGGGATAACATTTATTGTAGGTTATATTCTTTGGGAATTTGGTTTTTTTGCAGGTGGTGATTTAAAGTTGTTTTCTGCAATTTCTTTTTTAAATCCTTTTAATATAAATTTTTTAGGTTTTTTATTTTCTTTAAAAACAATTACTATTCCTATCTTTTCTTTAACTTTAGTAATTACCGCTATTATTTCTACAGCACCTATTCTTATTTTTAGTGCCTTGTATTTATTTATATTTAAAAGACACTATATAATTCTTATAAATTTATTAAAAACAAAAAATACATTATTTTCATTATTAAGCTCTATTTTAATTCTTTTCTTAATTTCTTCTTTTTTTAATATTTTTGAAATGTATATTCCTTTTTTAATATATTTTTTATTATCTGTAATGTTTATTTTATTTTTTAGAAAACTTGAAAAAAGAAATATTGTTCAATATAATTATTTAGTTTTAGGTCTTTATTTATTATTAATTGGATATTCTTTGATTTTTTCAAAAAAAATATTTGTTTTTTATGATTTATTAGTTATCACTATAACTATTTTAATTATTTTCTTAAGTATAACTTTTTATAAAATAATCTCTTCAAAAATTTTAACCTTTAGCAAAAAAGTAGTTAACTTAAAAGAAGGAGATGTAGTTTTAAACAATTATTATTTAGTAAACAAAAAAGTTATTGAAAAAAAAGTATCTTTTATTGATTATTTAAAAGAATATACCTCTAAACAAAAATCAAATAAATTAATCATAGATTCTAGGAAAGTAGGTGGTCTTTTACCAGAAGACATAACCTTTTTAAAGAGTTCATATAAACATAATTTAGAGAAGGAGATAGTTTTAAAAAAAACAATTCCATTTACCCCTTCTGTGTTAGTTGCATATATTTTATTAAATATTTTAGGAGATTTTATTTGGTTTATTTTTTAAGCTTAAATAATAAATAAGGAAGGAATTTAAAATGAAGAATATAAAAGGACAAATTGCAATTGAATATATTATTTTAATATCTATTTTATTATTGTTTTTTCAAGCAATCATATATCCAAATATTGTTTTTTCAGAAAATATTGTAGGAGATATTTATAATATTACTCAAACAAAACAATCTATTGATAAACTTGGAGATGATTTAGCATCTTTTGCAAGTTCTCCAGGATATGGTAAAAGATTAGTTTATTTTTATCTTCCTGACAATGCAAAAATTATAAGTTGTGATTCTGCAACAAAGACAATTGAATACCAAATATCAATTTCTTCTCAAAACCCAAAACCAAACATTTCTGAATGTGATTCTGCAACAAACGTTTGTACTTTTGAAAAGTTTGTCTCAATTGGAGATGTATCTTTTACTTGTGACAAAGTTGGCCCTGGCTTTAACAATTACTTAGTTGTTGACAAAACTATTAATGGAGATATAGATGTTTCTTCAAGATAAAAAAGCTCAAACAAGTTTAGAGTTTTTAATTATTCTTTTAATTGTAATGGTTATAGCTATAACTGTAGTTGCATCTTTAACATCTACTTTTGATATTAATATTGCTATGCACAAAACAAAAAATTTAACTTTAAAATATATTGCTGGGTACAATCATTCTTATTCAATTAACACTATTAATTATGTTTTTGATAATGATAATTTAGATCTAGTAGTTTACTTAAATAAAGGCCTTGAAACTAATTGTCCAGTAGTCCCTGATGATTATAATTACACTGCTTTAACAAATGGCTTGTTAGATAGAACTAAGTTTGATGTTATTAATATTAGTTTAGAGTGTGTTTAATAGGTGAATTAAAATTATGGATAAACATATTATTTATTTAGAGATTATTTTTTTATTTTCAATAATTGTAAATTTAATTGTTCCAGGCAATTTATTTTTAAAAATACTACTTATGCTATTAACTTTTTTATTCTATATTAAAGAAATTGGTAACTATAAATTAATTAAAGCAAAATATAATTATGTAGGAATAGGATTTACATCTATTTTAGGGATGTTTATCATTTCTCAATACATAACACACATTTATTTTTTATTAGTATTTATGTGTCTTGTTGTACTTTATTTATATTTATTTAAAGTATTATTTAACATAACTTACGGAGTGGTTACAAAAAGTAATTCTAAAGAAGTTTATTTTAAAATTAAAGATCCTTTCTTTAATTTAAATAAAGAATTTTCTTTAAAATATTCAAGACCTTTAAAAGAAGGTACAGTAATTTTAATTGAATTGTCTAAATTTTTTGTAAATAAAAAACCTGTAAAAATAAAAAAAGTTATTAAATAAAAGTATGGATGAATCAAAATTAAAAATATTTTTAATTTTTGCAATTATAATCTCACTTTTAATTTTTCTTTTTTATATTCTTTTTTTTAAAGCACCTGTTTTAGATCTTTTATCGCCTGACATTTCTCTTTTAGAAAAAGTTGTTTCTGTTTCTGGAACATTAAAAGATTTTTCTATTGAAAACAATAATTTGTTTTTTAAAATATGTAATTTTTCTTCATGTATAGATGTAGTTTATTTTAATCCTTCAAAAACTAATGTTAATTTACTACAAAATTCCTTTTCTTTTAAAAAAGAAATAAAAATAACTGGTAAATATACTCTTTATCAAAGCAAACCAGAAATAATATTATATAAATTTGAGGATTAAATGATAATAGAAGTAATTTTAGGTATTTTAACTGGAATTGTTTTAGGGTTAATTCCTTCATTACATATTAATTTTGTATCGTATCTTTTTATTTCTTTTAGTATATTTTTAATTTTTCCAAATCATTTATTTTTCTTTTTATCTCTTTCAATTTCTCAATTAATTACAAACTATATACCTCAAACTTTTTTTTCTGTCCCAAATACCGAAAACATAATGTCTTTGTTTCCTCTTCACAGATTGTTTTTAAAACAACAAGCATACGATGGTATTTTTCTTTGTTTTTTAGGTTCTTTTTTTGGTAGTTTATTTTCTATTTTACTTTTTCCTTTATTATTTTTATTTTTTACTTTTTTTATTGGTTTTAATTTTTTAATTTCTTTTGCAATAATTTTTACAATTTTAAGTTTTATTTTTTCTCAAAAAACACTAAAAGAAAAATTAATAATTTTTTTAATTATTTTTTCTTCAGGTATTTTAGGTTTGTTTACTTTAAAATATAATTATTTTGTAAAAGAACCATTATTTATTTGTGTTATGGGTCTTTTTACTTTTCCTTTACTTTTAAAATCTATTTTTGAAAAAAATTCTAAAACAATTTATCAAAAAACAACCTTATCTATATTGCCTTCTTTAAAAAATTCTTCTCTTTATTCTTTTTTTGGTTCTTTAGCTTCTTTATTTGTAATTCTTGTGCCTTCTTTTTCGTCATCTTTAGGTGCGGTTGTGTTTTCAAGATTTAAAGAAAAAATTTCAACTTATAATTATTTAATTATTTTTTCAAGTATTTCAATTAGTGCTTTAATCTTTTCTTATTTTCTTGCAATGTTTTTCAATAAACCAAGACTTGGTTATTTTGCAATTTTACTTTCTGAAAAATTAGTTCTTTTTAAAACTGATTTAGTTTTATATATTTCTGCAATTATTTTAACTGTAAGTTTAACTATTTTAATTTTGTTATCATTAATTAAAGATATAATTTTATTTTTTAATTCTCAAAATTTAAATCGTCTAAATCTAATTGTTTTAATTGTTAGTTTTATTTTTATAATTTATTTATCTGATTTTAAAACTCTTTTAGTTTTCTTTTTAAGTGTTTTAATTGGTTTTTTACCTTTAATCTTTAACAAATCTAGAGTGTATTTAATGGGATATATAATGCTCCCAACTCTTTTGTTTTATCTATAAAAATTAAGTCTTAATAAAAAATACAATATTTTATTTTTAAAACTTGGAATATATACCACTCTTCTATTATCTAATGCTTTTATAGATTTTAAAACAACCTCTTTTGCTTCCATGTACATAAAAGAAGGTAGTTTTGGGAGCATTGTTTTAAAGATTGCATGTTTATCAAAATTAGTTTTCGTAAATCCAGGACATAATGCTTGAATCTTAATATTTTTGTTTTGTTTTTTAATTTCATCTTGTAAATTTTTAGAGAAATGTATTATATATCTTTTAGTTGAATTATATATGATGTTACTTTTAGAAGTAAATAAATATCCTGCAAGAGATGCTACATTTATTATTTTTCCTGAATTTCTTTTAATCATTTGATCTAAAACTGCTCTTGTAAGTAATGTTGTTGCAGTAATGTGAACATTTATCATGTTTTGTGTAATGGAGTATTCTGTTTTTGAAAAAGGTATTCTATTTCCAAAACCTGCATTATTAATTAATATTTCAATATTTTCTTTTTCAATAATTTTACAGAGTTGGTTTATTTGATCTAATCTTGATAAATCAAAAATTAAATATTCACATTTAATTTTATATTTTTCTTCTAAATCTTTTTTAATTTTTTTAAGTTCTTTTTCATTTCTTGCAACTAAGATTAAATCTTTTTTTAATTTAGCAAATTGATATGCATATTCCTTACCAATTCCGCTAGAGCCTCCAGTAATTAATATTTTTCTTTTCATATTTTTTCTTTCTTTTAATTATAGTTATATATATTTAGGTATACATATATAATATGGTAGAATGGTATATTTATAAAGATGTTCTTGAAAGCATAATGGAATTTTCAAAATCTTTTTATCCAAGAGAATTTTCTGGAATGCTTTATACAAAAAATAATATTATTGAAGAAATATACATTATTCCTCAAACACATAGTAATGAAAATTCTGCAGTAATTAGACTTGATTTTGTACCTCTTTCTATGTCAATAAATGGTTCTGTTCATTCACATCCATCAGGAAACGGATATCCTTCTAGAGCAGATCTTTCTTTTTTTCAATCAAAAGATGTAAATATTATTGCTTATTTTCCTTATGATTTATTTTCTTTTAAAGCTTACAATTCTAAAGGAGAAAATATCGAAATTAAGGTGATTTTAAGAGTAAAAAGCAAACTTTTAAAAAACTTGTGACACAAAAAATTTAAAGATTTTGTTACATATGTTATTTAATAAATTATAACTACTTTTCCTATGTGATTTTTTTTAAATATTTGGAGGATATTTTTTATGAACGAAGACAACACAGAGAATATTAACAAAGATTCTTTAAATTCAGTTTCAACTGAAGATAAAGAAGAATTAACTAATGATAATTTAGAAACATCTCAAGAGACAGATAAAAACTTATCTGAAGATAAAGATGATTGTCAAGAAAGAATTGAATATCTTGAAAATCAACTTAAATTATCTGTTGCAGATTTTTCAAACTATAAAAAAAGAGTTATCAGAGAACAAGAGAATATTTCTTTTCAAGAAAATTCAAAAATAATTTTAGAATTTTTATCTTTTAAAGAAACTTTACAAAAAGCGATATCTCATGAACAAAATGAATCTTCAAAGAAAAACTTAGAAGAACTAAACAATAATTTTGATAATATCTTATCTAGATTAAATATTAAAAAAATTGAACTTGAAGGAAAAAATTTTGATTATAATTTATCAGAATGTATTCAAACTTTAAAAGTTACTGATAAAAATAAAAATAATAAAGTTATTGAAGTTCTAGAAAACGGATATACTTTTAAAGAAAAATTAATAAAACCAGGAAAAGTAATAATTGGTCAATTTATGGAGGAATAAATTATGGCATCAGAAAAAATAATAGGTATTGATTTAGGTACAACAAATTCTGCAGTAGCAATCATGGAAGGAGGAAAACCTGAAATTTTAATTAATTCTGAAGGAGGAAGAACAACTCCATCTGTTGTAGCTCTTTCAAATGATCAAATTATTGCAGGTTCTCTTGCAAAAAGACAAGCTGTTGCAAACCCACATAATACAATTTATTCAATTAAAAGAAAAATAGGTACATCAGAGAAAGTAACTTTAGGTGATAAACAACATACCCCTGAAGAAATTTCAGCAATGGTTTTACAAAAATTAAAAAAAGATGCTGAAGAAGCATTAGGTCAAAAAATATCAAAAGCAGTAATAACTGTTCCAGCATACTTTACAGATTCACAAAGAAAAGCTACAAAAGATGCAGGAAAGATTGCAGGTCTTGAAGTTTTAAGAATAATTAATGAACCTACAGCTGCAGCTCTTGCATATGGTTTAGATAAAAAACATGCACACACAGTTTTAGTATTTGATCTTGGTGGTGGAACTTTTGATGTTTCTATTCTAGAATTAGATGACGGTATATTTGAAGTAAAAGCAACAAGTGGAGATAATCATTTAGGTGGAGATGATTTTGATCAAAAAATAATTGATTATTTAGTTGCAGATTTTAAACAAAAAGAAGGAATTGATTTAACAACAGATAAAATGGCAATGCAAAGATTAAAAGATGAAGCTGAAAAAGCTAAAATAGATCTTTCTCAAACTTTAAAAACAACAATTAACATACCGTATATTACAGCAAACAATTCAGGTCCAAAACATTTAAACACAGAACTTACAAGAGCAAAGTTTGAAGAATTGTCTCAAGATTTATTTAAAAGAGTTGAAATACCAGTTAAAAATGCATTGCAAGATGCAAAACTTGATGCTTCAAAAATAGATGAAATTATTTTAGTTGGTGGTTCTACAAGAATACCAAAAGTTTTAGATATTGTTGAAAAATTAACTGGTAAAAAAGCAAATAAATCTATTAATCCTGATGAAGTTGTAGCAATGGGTGCTGCTATACAAGGTGGTGTTTTAGGTGGAGATGTAAAAGATGTTTTACTTTTAGATGTAACTCCTCTTTCTTTAGGTATTGAAACTTTAGGTGGAGTATTTACAAAATTAATAGATAGAAACACAACTATTCCTACTAAAAAATCACAGATTTTTTCAACAGCTGCAGATAATCAAACCGCAGTTGATATAAATATTTTACAAGGTGAAAGACCTCTTGCAAAAGACAATCATCCTTTAGGAAGGTTCCAACTTATAGGTATTATGCCTGCACCAAGAGGGGTTCCACAAATTGAAGTTTCTTTTGATATAGATGCAAATGGTATTCTTTCTGTATCTGCTAAAGATTTAGGAACTGGTAAGTCTCAAGAAATAAAAATAACTGCAACTACAAATCTTTCTGAAGCAGATATTGAAAAAATGAGAAAAGAAGCAGAAGAGAATGCTGAAGCTGATAAAAAAGTAAAAGAAGAAATTGAAGAAAGAAATAAAGCTGAAACATTAATCTATAGTGTTGAAAGTTTAGTTAAAGAAAGTAAAGATAAATTAGAAGAAGGAGATATAAAGGAACTTGAAACTTTAAAAGATGATTTAAAGAAAGCAGTTGATGATAAATCTCCTGAAATGAAAACTAAAACTGAAAACTTACAAAAGAAGCTTTATGAAATTTCTTCAAAAGTTTATCAAAAAGCATCTCAAGAACAACAAGCTTCTCAACAAAAGGAAACCACTGAAAACGAAGATGGTTCAAAAACAGTAGATGCTGACTTTTCAGAAGAAAAAGATTCTTCTGAAAGCCAAGATTCTCAAGACAAAAAAGAAGAGGATAAAAAATAATTATTTCTTTTCTTTTTTTTTAATTTTAAAAAACTAATTGTGAAAAATTATGTCAGATAAAGATTACTATTCTATTTTAGGGATTTCAAAAGACGCATCCTTAGAAGAAATTAAAAAAGCATATAAAACACTTGCAAAAAAATATCACCCTGATCTTGCAGGCGCTTCAGCAGATCCTGAAAAGTTTAAAGAGATTAGTAATGCTTATTCTGTTTTATCTGATACTGATAAAAGAAAACAATATGATTCTTATGGTCATGATGCATTTTCAAAAGGGTATGCTGGAAATGACAGGCAAGGATTTTCAGGTTTTTCAGGTTTTGATTTTTCAGATATTTTTAGTTCTTTTATGGATGATGACGATGGAGGTTTCTTTTCTCAATTTTCTCAAAGAAGAGGTGGTAGATCTCATCGTCAAGAAAGTTTAAATCTAGTTTATAATCTTGAAATTGATTTTGAAAAGGCAATTTTAGGTGGAAAAGAAAAAATTGAATTTTATAAAGATGAAGAATGTAATTTCTGTGCAGGAACTGGTTCTAAAAGTATGCAAAAAGATGTGTGCCCTACCTGTAATGGTAGAGGAAGAACAGTTACTACAAAAAGAACTCCTTTTGGAATGTTTTCTGTTGAAAATGTTTGTTCTAATTGTAAAGGGGATGGTTATATTATAAAAGATCCTTGTTCTAAATGTTCTGGAAAAGGATATTTAAGAGAAAAGAAAACATTAAATGTTGAAATTCCTTCTGGAATAAACACAGGAGATGTAATGAAATTAAGAGGTCAAGGACATAATCATCAAGGTGTTAAGGGAGATCTTTTCTTAAATATTTCTGTAAAACCACATTCATTCTTTAAGAGGAAAGGTTCTGATATTTATTGTGAAATTCCAGTTACTTTTTCAGATTTAGTTTTAGGAACAACTATTAAAATTAATAAATTTAAAGATAAGATTAAACTTAAAATTCCTTCAGGAACAGAAGATAATACAACTTTTAAGATTAAAGGAAGTGGAGCTTCTATTTTTAATAGAAGTTCATCTTCTGGAGATTTATATGTAAAAGTTCATGCTTTTGTACCTCAAAAGTTAGATTCTTCTTTAAAAAAGAAATTAAAAGATATTAATTCTCTTGAAAAAGAAGCTATTAAAAAAGAAATTGAAAAGAAAAATTCAGATTTTATAGAATATTAGTTAGAATCACTTTATATGTTTTTTGATTCAAGTTTTATATATTCTATAAAAAATGATTATTTATGGTTTCTAAAATATGTTTAATGGCTTGTAAAAATGGACTTTATTTTGCAGAGAAAATACTTCCTCATTTAAATCGTTTTTTAAAAGATGCAAATTATTCTGAAATCTCTTTGACAAAAACAGATGAAGTGCAGTTTAGAAATACAGAAATTAAATCTAATATATTAGAATCAATAAGAGGTTCTCATGTTTTTATTGTTCAAGATGTTTCAAATAAATCTAATGGTTATTCTGTAAGCGATAATGTTTTAGCACTTAAAACATTAATTAATTCTGCAAGAATTTCTGATGCTTTTAAAATTACAGTAATTCTACCAACTTTTCCTTTTGCAAGACAAGATAAACATTTCTCTAGAGAAGGCATTACAGCAAGAATGTTTGCTCAAGAACTTGAAATGCTTGGAGTTAATACAGTTATTACTTTAGATATTCATAATCTTGCAATTGCAGGTTTTTTTAATAAAACTGTTTTTGAAAATTTAAAAGGTTTTAGAGATTTAAATAAATATGTTAAACAAAATTTACCTCTAGAAAATTTAGTTGTATCCTCACCAGATATTGGTGGACTTAAGAGAGCAGAAAATTATGCTTCTGAACTAAAGATTAATTTAGTTTCAATCTATAAAGAAAGAAACTATAAAAAAATAGATGCTATTGACAAAATGTATGTTATTGGAGATGTTAAAAATAAAGATGTTCTTTTAGTTGATGATATGATTGATACTGGTGGAACATTATTTAATGCTGCAAAGTTATTGAAAGAAAAAGGTGCAAATAAAATTTATTTTGCATGCTCTCTTCCTTTTTTAAATCCTCCTTCAAAGGAAAGATTTGATTCTCTTTATAAAGATGGAAGTTTAGAATATTTAATTGCAACTAATGCTGTTTATCATGCTCAAGAATTTTTAGAAAACACTCCTTGGTTTAAACAAATTGATGTTTCTGATTATTTTGCAAAAGTAATTTTTAATATTTTTACTTATAAATCAATTTCTAATCTTTTAAAAAACATAAAAAGTTAAGTTATATAAATTATATTATGCATATATTTATTATGCATTCTTCTTTTATTTTTAAAAAAGGTTTTTTTATAACTACACAGAATAATAAAGAAATAAAAATACCTATAAATAAAGTTTTATTTAAAAAAATATCTAAAGATGCTTTTGAGCAATTATTTTCAATATCTAATATTTCACAAGTATCTTCTCCTATCTTAGCTATGCCAGATATCCATCCTGGCTTTGGTGTCCCTATAGGCACTGTTTTTGCATCTTTAAAAGAAAATGCAATTATTAGTTCTGAAGCTGTAGGTTATGATATTAATTGTGGAATAAGAGTTGTTAAAACAAATCTTTTTTTAAAAGATTTAACTAAAGAACAATTAAAAGATTTAGCTTCTTCTTTAAAGAACTTACCATTAGGACTTTCAAATAATGGTTTGAAAATAACTGAAAAAGATTATAAACAAATATTAATTGAAGGTATTAATTGGGCAGTGTCCAAGAAATATTGTTTAAAAAAAGATCTTAATTATATTTATAATAAAGGGTTTTTTAAAGATGCTTCTCCAGCTTACATTTCAAAAGAAGCTTTAAAGAGAGGTAAATCTCAATTAGGCACTTTAGGGCAAGGAAATCATTTTATTGATGTTTTAGTTGTAGATAAAGTTTTTAATAAAATTATAGGTGAACAATTTAGTCTAAAGAAAGGTCAACTTGTAATTATGATTCATTCTGGTTCTAGAGGTCTTGGACATCAAATAGCATCTGATTATTTTAAAAAATTTAAATTTAAAAATCCTTTATCACATGCAACTTTAGATTCAAAAGAAGGATCTTCCTATTATAAAGCAATGCTTGCAGCTGCAAATTTTGCTTTTGTAAATCGTGCTGTTTTAACTTATTTTGTAAACCTTAAATTTAATGATTTTTTTAATAAAAAAATTAAATTCGATTTGTTATATGATCTTTCACATAATCTTGCAAGTTTAGAAAAACATAATAATAAAGAGTATTTAGTTACAAGGAAAGGATCTACTAGAGTTTTTTTGCCTGAAGATTTACCTTCTAACAATCCTTTCAAAAAAACAGGTTCTCCAATTATTTTGCCAGGCTCAATGCTTGATAACACTTATATTTTAGTTCCAGATAAAGGTGTGCGAGAAACATTTTGTTCTGTAGCACATGGTTCTGGAAGAAGTCTTTCAAGAAAAGAAGCTAAAGAAAAAATTTCTTTTAAAGATTTAAAATTATTTATGGAAAAGAATAATGTTATTTTAGAAAATGTTTCTGAAAATTTAGCAAGAGAAGAACAACCTTCTGCTTATAAATCTTCAAATGAAGTTGTAAAGTCTATGGTTGATTCAAAAATGGTGAAAAAAGTTTTAACTTTAAAACCTGTAATTGTTTTAATAGGTTGATGTGTTTTTTTAAATTAAATAATTAATTTTTAAAGGTTTTTAAATAAAAAGAAAAGTATTTATATTACTATCTACATATATATAGATAAATATATTTATTAAAATATTTTAAAAAAATAAAGGTGATATTTTTGAGACCAATTATAATAATTTTATTAGTTTTACTAGTTTTAGCCGCAGCTGTTGCTTTTGTACTAGTAAGTTCTCCACAAGAAGATGTTATTGACGACTCTTCTTTTGAAAATTTACCTGATGATATAAATACAATAAATCCTAATGGAGGGGCTGGAGATGAAAATCAACCACATGTTCCAGAAGAAATAGTTGATCCTAATACATATTGTGAAGACTTTGCTTGTTTTTCAACTAATTTTTCTACTTGTCAAGAAAATGTTGTTTTCACTTCAACTGAATCTATTGATTATCCTTCAGCAGGTAGTAGATATTCTTATTCTGTAGAATATTCTATTAAAGGACTTAACGAATCTAATGAATGTATAGTTTCTTTAAAACTTTTAGATCATTATACTTCTTTTTTAGATGCTAAAAAACAAATGTATCTAGATGATAGTTATACTGAAGAAGGTATTGCAGAAATGGAAGTTGGTTTAAACGAATCTTCAAAACATTTAATTTCTAAAGAAGGCTCTTGTAATTTAGATGCGTCTAATCCAGAATTTTTAAATAGTTCACTTGACTTTATGAAAAATTTAATGCTTTCATATGAAAAATGTTCTGGAGAATTATTTTTACAACAAGAAGGATTAAAATCATTTTTCATTTATATTGATTAAATGATTTTTCTCTTTTTTTTATAAAAATAGGAATTAATATGCTACTATCTAAAAAAGGTCAAGGTAATTTAGAAACTTTAATATTAATAGGTGGTGGTGTATTAGTTGCTGTTGTTATTGTAACTATTTTAGTTTCTTTAGGCGGACAATCTAGAGATTCAGCATCAGAACAAGTTGATAATGTTTCTTCTTCAACCGATGGTCCTTTACCCCCAACAATTACTTCTGTTAAAGCTAATTATTTAGATTGTGAAACTATTGATGTTGGAGGTTCTTTAAGAAAAATTGGACTTTTGTCTTTTTCTTGGAAACCTTTATCCAGAGAAGGTACTTATAAATTAATTATTGAAAATAAAGATAATGATGTTTTAAATGAAGGAGATTATACTGTTATTTTAGATGGAAATATTATTCCTG
>JAQVRT010000076.1 GCA_028700905.1 Candidatus Iainarchaeum sp.
TGTCTCCGTCTAATAACGCTCGAATCTATTATGACACGACGCTGGATGTGTTGAGGGTATCCGAGAATGGCGGCGCGTATGCCAATCTGGTAGGAGCAGGTGGTGGCTCCCCCGGCGGCTCCGACACTCAAATCCAATACAACGATTCCGGCTCATTTAATGGCACAGCCAATATCACATATAACAAGACTACCGAGAGTTTGTCAACTAAGAATATAAATGCTTCTTGCCCCAATGGAGTGGCGTGGGCACAGTTAGCCACGGCAGATAATGTGTTCGGACTGAAGACAAATGCCGACATACAGGGGAATAACATTAACTCGATAGAGACGGGCGGGGCGTTCTCAGTAAACGGGTTAAGGGTTGCCTCAAGGAATGCTGGGGTCATTTATTACGGGGGAGGTTCCGACCCCGCTGGCGTAACTGGGACAAACGATATTGGAGTCGGTGACCAAGCAGGAGCGGCATTGACTACAGGCAATAGAAACCTATTTATAGGGACACAGGCGGGTGCGGTCGTAACTACTGGTAGCCAGAATGTAATGATTGGCTATCGTGCGGGTTATCAGCAGATAGCGGATAGTAACAATGTATTTATAGGAGATTCAGCTGGTAAGGTGGTAAACGGCAGTAGTGGCAATAATATGTTTTTAGGAACAAATACCGGAGGAGCGACCACAACGGGCTCGTATAATACATTTTTGGGGGGAAGCTCGGGACAAAATAATAATGGAGATTATAATTCTTATTTTGGGTATAGGTCGGGACAATTTTCATCAGGAAGCGGTAATATATTTATCGGTTCTTTTACGGGGTATTCTGAGACAGGCTCAAATAAACTATTCATAGACTACGACCCTTCCGGAAACGCAAGGACAGATGAAGCAACTGCCCGAAAGGAGTCGATGATTTATGGCGTATTCAACGCTACTGTCGCAAGCCAGTCAATAACTTTCAACGCTGGAAATGTTTATCTACCATATGACAATGAAAAGTTAATCTTCGGCACAGGCAATGACGCTTCTATCTATTATAATGGAACAAATATGATTATCAATCCAAAAGAAGTAGGGGCGGGGCACGTACAAATAAATGATGTTTTGTGTCTTAATAGCATAACTTCTGATCCCGCATCTCCAACAGACGGTTCAATTTGGTATCGGTCGGATACAGATGAATTTCGGGTAAGGGTAAATGGGACAAGTTACAAACTACCAGTAGAGGTGATTTAATGGCTACGTCAAAAATGCAAAGAGGCGATGCAACGATAGCGGCTCTCGGAACAACAGTTAATGTAACTTTCGGGGTTGCCTTTCGGGCCGCAACAACTCCAGATGTGTCCATAGCGAATAATCCCCGCAATGTTTCATATTCAATTACAAGCGTAACCAATACAGGGTTTACTTTGACGATAGGAGTGGCGGCAGGAACGGCGTCGGAAACTTGGCGATATACGGCATGGGGAACGGAATGATAACTATAGTAACTCTTATGGCGGGCCGCTTTTATAGTCTTGAGGCGTATTTATGGGGACTGTCGATTATCGGCTACCCCAAAGACAGAATCCATCTTCTATTTTTAACTAATTCTGATAATGATGACTTCATTCATCTAATAGAAAGACACATCGAGAATTTAAAAGGATACGCTTCTATAAGATTTATTAAGACCGATATCGTCAAGCCCTCAAGCAATGCTTTCGTGGAGAACGGCGTCCATACAAATCAACACGCCGATACGATAGCAAAACTTTATAACGAGGCTTATAAACACATAGATACGGAAGATTTTCTATTTCTTGAGGACGATATTATCGCTTCGTCAAATGCTTTAAGCGGTCTTATTCCCTGTTTTAAGGATGATGTCGGTTATGTTTGCGGCACGCAAATGAACAGGCATGGCGGGATAAACGCTACCATTTTTATGTGGGACTTGGACTCTAAAAAGGTATTCGCCGATGGAGACATATGTCAGGAAATATCTTACTATGCTGTCGATATAAGGAAACCTTGGGGCATCCGAGAAATAGGATTAGGGCATTTTGGGCTTACGATGTTGAAGAAATCTATCTGTGAAAAATTAACGAAGCCCATATTTAAACCTCGTTCATCTTTGCCGAATAGCGGGGCGATAATCGGATGCGATATGGTTTTATGTTTGGAATTAAACGCCTTAGGATATAAGAGAATTGCTAACTATGATGTTAGAGGGTTACATATGGATTCTTTGGGGAGGATACATTGAGGCCTTCATTAGAGATATGTCGAAAACGAAATGAAGGACTACCGACTCTTGGGGCGGAAATAGGCGTCGCTATCGGCGATAATGCTTCAGAAATTCTAAAGAGCTGGCCCGAAGTTAAACTTATTCTTGTTGATGGATATTGGCATTCCCTTGAATGGGCTAAAAGAACACAAGATAGATTGTTACAATTTAAAGACAGGATAACTTGGTATATCATGGATAGTCAGGAAGCGTCAAGAGAAGTCAAGGACTGTTCATTAGATTTTGTCTATATAGACGCTTCTCATACATACAGGGATTGTTATATGGATATAAGAGTATGGTATCCGAAAATAAAATCAGGTGGAGTTTTATGCGGACATGATTTTTTTCAAGAGCCAGGGACAAGACAGGCGGTATGTGAATTTGTAAAGGACAACAATCTGGAATTACACGCAAAGTATTATGATGACTTTTGGATTTTTAAACCATAAGGAGACCGGAATGAGGATAATATTAGCGATAGCGATGATAATGGTGTTGTGTGGCCTAGTTTATGCGGTTGACGTTAAGGTCACTGTCCCCGATGCAAAGGTCCAAAAAGTCGTGGAGGCGTTCAAGAATCTTTACCCCATACCTCAGATACCAGACCCCAGTTGGGTCGATCCAAAAGATAATTCCTTGCCTCCGAGAGTGCCAAAATTTACTGATGCACAATGGGTCAAGGAATGTGTCAAGACGTGGGTAGTGTCTCAGGTGGCCAGATATGAGCAGATAAAAGCCCAGCAAGCTATAAAGTTTCAACCGGACGATACGCTGGTACAATAAGAGCGTTTATATTCGATTAGGCGGTTCAGCATGGGTA
>JAQVRT010000021.1 GCA_028700905.1 Candidatus Iainarchaeum sp.
TATATCCTTCTTTAGTAGAAATATCTTGTTTTATATCTTCAATTATTCTTCTTTGTTCTCTTCCTTTTAATCCATCTAGTTTTTGTCTTAATGCTCTTTGAGATTCATTAGAAGGAAGTTTCTCTCTTTGTTGTTGTAATACTAATTCATTTTGCCTTGCTAATTCTTCTTGCACAGCTATTTGGGATTTATAATCTTGAACCTTTGCTCTTTCAGTTTGTAATGTTTGCCTTGCTTGTTCTGTCATCTCCAATCTCTCTCTTCATTAAATAATTTCTTTTTTGAAAAACCTTTTATCTCTATGTTTAATAAATCATCAATAGAAAGATTATTTTCTTTAAGTTTTAACTTTTTTATTTCAAGTTTTTCTTGGTTATTTTTACTATTCTTGAAATGCGAAACAAAGTCTTTTAATTTCATAGAAAGGTTACGAGTAATTTATTTATATATTTGATGGTTACCAATCCAAATCTTTATTTAACCATTTTTTTTCTTCTTCTACTTCTTTTTCTATATTATCTTCATTTAAAGTTATATCAAATCCATACTCTTTTAATTTTTTGATATTTCTTTTATTATCTATATTCTTACCCCTTTCTAATTTGAGTTGAGTTATTGTTTGTTTGAAATTATCCTCTACTCCGATTGTTAAATACTTTGCCTTTCTTCCATAATTAATCCAATTAGTTCTCTTTAACATTATCCAAATAAACTACCTCCCATAAAATAATTTATACCAAATAATCCTGCACCTATTGCAATTATCCAAATTATTATATTTCCTCCTTTGGATTTTACTTTTATGGTATCAGATAACATTTTAGCCATAGTATATTTTTGACCATATGTTTCATTTCTTTCTTCTTCTGGAATAATTTTTAATGGATTTAGTTTCCAAGATGGTTGAATTATTATTGGAAATTTTCCTTGCCAAAAAAGTATTTCTCTTCCATCTGTTGAGTGATAAATTCCTTCTTTATCTTTAAAAGAACTTCCAACTACCTTTTGTTTTTCTGCTGTAATGTTTCTATTTTCATCTATTCTTAATATCCCAATCCAACCTTTCTTTAGTTTTCTTTTTCTAACCTTAGCTTTTCTTGGAATCTTTATATTTTTTGTTTTAATCTCTCCATTAATTACTTGTTTTTTGAATTCAGTAAGTTCTTTTACTTGTTCCACTAAAGGTTTTTCTTTTACTTCTTTTTGTTCTATTTTTTCTTGGGTATTATTCAAAGTTATTTCTTTCATTTTAATCCTCCTTTCAATTTTCTTCTGGTTCTTTCTTTTGGAAGAACCCTGTTTTTTTCTTTTTTCTAGGAGTCATATCTGATAATTCTTTCTTTTGTGTTACTGAAAGTTTTACCAGTAGTCCATCCTTAGATAATGAAGTTGATGTATGTATTTCTGATAATTTTTTAAAATATGATGCCCAACCTTTATCTTCCCATATATCTTCAGCAAATAATTCTAATTCTTTTATGCTTCTAACTGGTAAATTTGGAGTTCCTAATTCTTCTTTATCTAAGTTACCAACTTTTGTAGTATCTGGATTTTGAATAATCTTTGTAAAAAAACTATGAACATTTCCTTTTCCTTCTGCGAATTGTCTTAACATTTCTTTCGCTTCTTCTTCTGAAAAATTATCTTCTGTCATTCTGTAATATCCATATATTCTTCTGTATCCTCTTTTTTATCTATTATCATATCTTTTATATCTCCTATAACTTCTCCAACTGTTTGTCTACTAACCTTTGCCCATACTACCAAAATAATTACAACAACAATTAAAATTCCTATTAATGAATCCCAGTTTACCATTAGTTTTTGAATTTTTGTGGTCTAAATCCTACTTTTTGAAAATAAAGAGGTTTCCACCCAAATTTAGTTAATTCTTTTTTTACATAATCTAACTTAATTAGTTCTGATTCCATTTTTTTTAGATGTTCTTTTAATCTTTCGATTGCTTTTTTTCTCCATTCAGAATCATATTCTAAATCTGGATGTTCTTTTATAACTCCGCCTTTGTTTAGTTTTAATCCTTCTATGGTAGTAATTGTTTGTGTATATGGGTCACGAAACATTAAATTATTTCCATCTATAACTACTTCTGATTGTTCTCCCCCTAATTGATAAACACTTAAAATCATTTTAACCTATCTTTTTTTCCATCTCTTTTACTTTGTTAAGTAAATCTAAGACTACTTTTTCAAGATAAAAGATTTCTCCTGCTGGGTCTTGAAAAGCCAACATTTCTCCAGTTGGAACTTTTACTAATTCCCAATTTTTTTCTTCTGTCATTTTAATCCTCCTTTCAATTTTTTTAATTTTTCTTCATATCTCATTAAAGTATATTTTTTTCTTATTTGTTTTGTTACTTCTTTTATTTCTTTTTGTTCTTTAGTTTCTTCAAATAAAAATGAACTTAAAAGTAAAGGAAATATGTAAATAAAAACCATATCAATAACCATTAAATAAACATTAAGAACAACTCCAAATTCTCCAACATCATATTTTATAAGACTTTCTAAAAAATCTATTACAATCTTTTCATAAATTCCACTTTGGATAAAGATTGTTAAATTGTATATATAAACAATTATTAAACTAATTATTAATACCTTCATCCAAGTTACTTTAAATTTTATTTCCATTTTATAAATCTTGATATAAATCATATCCTGCGGATAAGGAAAATAATGCACCTATTCCTATTGTAAGATATGAAAAGTAATTAGTTAATGTATCTTGATATATTATGACTCCATTATTTATCATATACACTCCTAAAAAAACCATTGCCATTCCTCCTAAGATTGTTACAGGAGCATTTCCATTAAATAATCCTAAGAAAGTTATTGCATATATTAATAAAATTATAAATATAAAAAATACTATGTTTTCATTTCCATCTTTACCACTAGGAGTAACTTCAAAACTCATAGTTTCAATAGAATAAACTCCTCTTTTATCTCCTGCAACTGTGTAAGTATAATCTCCAAGTAAAGTTGAATTACAAAAGTTATAAGTGAAATCTTGATTTGTTTTAATCATATCTAAATTCATTGTTTCAATAGTTCCGTTTGGATATTTAATTGCTGTTAGATTAACATAAGAACAATCATCACAAGTTTGATATAAATCAAAACAAGTATTTTGTTTGAATGTTCCTAAATCTGTTGTAGAAAAAGAAGACGTTGTATCTCCGAAGTTTAGTGATGATATGAAAGAAAATGAAAAACTAAATAAGAAAAGGAGTATGAATGGGGAAATAACTTTCATTATGATAAGTCTACCCCTCTCCTCCTTTTTATTTTTTAAATGTATTGTTTGCATTATTCACTCCTTAATTACATCAATCCAGAGTTTCTTAGACCCTGTGCAGCAATACCGATTGCTGTTGATGCGATTGAAAGATTGTAGAATAAAGTTGTCAATCCAAGGATAGTAGAACTTGCCCCTGTGATGTTAGTGTTTGCTTGTGCTCCAGCAACTTCATTAGCAACAGTTGGTGCAAGTGTTACTCCTACAAGAATAACAATGAATCCGCCAATTATATTTCCTAGCATTTTGTTTTTTTATTTTTTATCCCCCTTTTACTTGATTGAATTATGAAAAATCTAATATCTTTGTATTTAAATAAGTGATGGTAAGTTTTTACTCGTAAGTAGTTAAACCATCAAGTATATAAAGAAATTAAATTATTCCTTAATTTATGGATAATGAAAAAAAAGAGATAAGATTTTTATTAGATGAAAAAAAATATGAAGAATTAAAAGAAGAAGCCAAAAACTTAGATATTCCCCTCGCTAGTTATATAAAAAGTAAAATTTTATTAAAAAAATAAAATGGAAGAAGATACTAAACTATCAAAGTTCTCATCTGGATTAAATATTCTTATGAGGGTAGACCAATTATGGAAAAATTGTCACGATTTTAAAAGAAGAGGACTTTATCAAAAGTGGAATGATGAATTAGATTCAGTTTGGTTAGAATTATCAAGAGATTTAAGTGAAAAACAATATAATGGTTCAAAAGATAAAGAGAATACTTCTGAAGAAGAAAAAGAAGGATATAAAAAATTATTTGAAGATTTTGAAAAAAGATTAAAATATTCTGGAAGATTTTATGATTCTGGTTCTTTAGGATTTTTACCTCCAACAAAAGAAATGCTTGAAGATAGAGATAAACAATATAAGATTTTAATGGAAAAACAATTATTCTTAGCTAGATTAGAAAATAAATTAGGAAAAGGAACTAGTTGGGAAGATGAAGAAGATGAGGATTTCTAAATATGGCTATTGTAGAAATTAATGATGAGAAATTTGTAAGAAAATATAATAAACCAATTACTTATTTTTTAGAAGATTGGATAAAACATAGATTTGATACTAAAATTATTCCAGAACTTTCAAAAGAAGATAAAGACTGTGTAATTTGTATTGATGGAAAGGAAGGAAGTGGTAAAAGTTGGTTAGGATTGCAATGGGGAAAGTATGTAGACCCTACTTTAAATCTTTCTAGAGTTGTTTTTACGCCTGAAGAGTTTAGAGAAGCAATTTATAAAGCAAAACAAAAGCAATGTATTGTTTTTGATGAAGCATTTACAGGTTTTAGTTCTCGTTCTGCTCTTTCTTCTGTAAATAGAGTGCTAACTAGCTTGATGATGCAGATAAGACAAAAGAATTTGTTTGTAATTATTATAATGCCAACATTTTTTTTACTTGATAAATACCTTTCTCTGTTTAGAGCAAGGGTTTTAGTTCATGTTTACGAAAATAAAGGACGCAGAGGATTCTTTAGGGTATATTCAAAGGATAAAAAACGAGCATTGATTATGGATAAGGGTTCTAGAACTTATTCTTATAAGATTAAGAGTAAAAAGAAGGGAAGATTCTATGGAGTTTTTGCTTTAGGGGATAAAGATGAAGAGAAATTATATAGAAAAAAGAAGATGAAGGCACTAGAAAAGGCAGAAACTAATCCTATGACTACAAAAGGAGTTAAATATATGGAACAAAGGGATATTTCTATATGGATTTTGAGAAAAGAACTTAAAATGTCCTATAAAAAGATGGAAGAACTACTTACACACTATGGTTTTGATATATCTTATCAACAAATAAGGAACATTTGCTTCAAATTAGGGGATAAAGATAGAGAAATTGACCTAATTGATGGAGAAATACCAGATAAAGGCATTAAAACTCCTGAAATTGAGGATTTTGAAGAAGATTCTGATGAAAATGAAGAAGATTAGGCTTATTTAAGTCTTTTTTGGTGTTTTTTTGAGTTTTTTGGCTTTTTTTGTTAAATTTTAAAGTTTTTTTGTTAAATTTTCAAATATTTTAAAGAAAAATATAAAATTAAGCCAAAAAAGTGCCTTTTTTCTCGTATTTCCTTATAAAATTGTCAAATTCAAACAACTAATTAATGTAATATATAGTGTTATAAAAGAAATGTCGCCGCCCTGTCCAATAGGGAGTTGTTTTCTAGACATTTCCCATTTTTTTACCCTTATTCCCAAAAAACAAGGCATCTAACTGCCTTTTTTTGTTTGTTTTCCTTTGTTTTGGCTATTTATTATAGAACTATCCCTAGAACACCCTATTTAAGACACCCTTTTAATTAACTTCCACTATTTTCTAGGCACTAGTCTGGAAACCCACTATTTTTTATGCTTAAAGGTGTGTGTTTGGGTTGTTTTTTTTCTTTAATTTTTTTGTGTTTTTTTCAAAAAATTTTTTTAAAAAAAATATTTCTTTTAAAATTTTTAAAGAAAAAAAATAAAAGAATCCTATTAATATAAATAAAATGCAATGTTCATAAAAGGTTTATGATATTCGAACAAATAAAAACCCCTTCCTTTATTCTGTTTATTAATTAGTCCATTTATGAACAAACATAAATTTATTTTAAATATGTTGTCACTTAAAAGTTTTTTAGAGTAATATATTTATAAATCATATATATCTTTTAGAACACATATATTTATAAACCCTTTATACTATTATAAAGTATATCTGTTTAAGGAAACAGAATAAAAACGAGAGAGGAATAAACCCCACTCCCAAATAATAAAAAGGGGTTAAATACTAAAATGAAAACACAAACAAACGAAAATAATTTAATAGAAGAATTGTTTAAATTCTTTGAATGGATTACGGAAAATAAACCAACAAAAGAAGAAAAAATTTTAATTGCAGACTATGTTATGTTAGGTTATGGTTTTAAAATGGTTTATGAATCAGAAAATATATTTAAAGAAATTCTGGAAGAATTGAAAATTGAGGTTTTAAAATGAAAATAAGAATTTATTTTTTAGATTGTTTTGATAAAGAACATAAAAGAATTATAAGAATAGATAAAAAAGAATTAAAAAACCTAAAAAATGAAAATGGTTTTTTAAGTTATGAGGTTTTAAAATGACAAATACAAACGAACTTACAAAAAAAGAATTAAAAGAAGAAGAAAGACACGATAAAATGTTTTTATGTGAATGTGGAGAATATACGAATAAACCAAGATTTAGTTTAAATCCTTTTGGAGAATGTAAGGTTTGTTTTAAAAGTAGTTTATATCTTAAAAGAATGAAGGATTTTTTAAAATGAAAACACAAACAAACGAAAAGGAAACAATAAAAGATTTAAGAACAGAATGTTTTATTTTTTGCTGTAATAAAGGTTTATATAATTTAACTAAAAAAGAATTAAAAGAGTTATTAATAAAATTAAAAAGATAAAATGAAAACACAAACAAAAGAAGACCAAACAAATAAAGAAAGTTATGGTTTTAAAATGGTATATAAGAAAGAGATAAATAAAGAGAATGAATTAAACGAGATTCTGAAAGAATTAAATATAGAGGTTTTAAAGTGATAAAAGTTTATAAGTGTGAAGTATTAAAAGAAATACCTTACCATAAAAAAGGAGAATTGATAAACCTTTTTGTTTATGATTACGAAAGATTTAAAGAAAATTTAAAAATAATTAATATAATTGAAAGGGGGTTTAAATAAAATGGATAAATTAAAAGTAATTGAATATTTAAAACATTTAAATGAATTTGAATATATCAAAGTAGAAGGAACAAATAAAAAAAGATTAATCTTTAAAAATAGAGATGAGATTTTTAATTTATTTGGTAGTGAATCAAAAGAGGTATTAAGTCCTTTTAATGATTATACTTATAAATGGTTAAATTCTTTTTTATATCAAGTTATAGATTTATTAGGTTATCAAGATTTTGATAATTTTGAAGAATTAAACGACGAAATAAACGACAATTTAATTTATGAATGGATAGATTCAGAAACGGATATTTATACAAGTGATTTAACGCAGTGGTTAGCAGATAATAACACTAATAAATATTATTTAGAAGAAGCTATAAAAGAATATCCACAAGCAGAGAATCATATTCAATTGGCCCAGTATAAAGCTATTGAAGAATTATACCAAAATGCTTTAAATATCTTAATTGAAGATTTAAAAAATCAATTTGAATCAGTAGAAGCAGAATAAATTTTTATATTTTTTTAATTAAAAGAGGGTTTTGCGTTTGACCATATCAAACGCTTTATATTAAATAGAAATAAAAACAAAAATGAAAGAAGAAAAAGTAATAAAAGAAAAATTCATTAGAAAAGAAAGTAACAGAATGAGTTTAATTTTGTATAAAAAGAAATGGATTTATTTAACTAATAAACAAAAAAATAAAGTTAATAATGAAATATGGAAATTGGGGGATTAAGTATAATTAAAAAATGTATAAAACAAAAATAGAACAAACACCTTTATTTAAAGGAACAATAGAAGAATATTTAAAAAAAAGTTTAGAAGGAACAGAAGAAAAAGATATTTGTAGGGGTTGGGATTTTTTAAAAGAGAATCTTACAGAAGAATTAAAAGGTATTTTATTAAATGAATCTTATTTAAAAATTGTTTATAATAGTGAAAATTCTAAATATATTATAAATGCCTTTAAACTTAATCTTACAGAAGAATTAAAAAAACAATTAGGTAGTTTTATTTATGTTTGGAAACATATTAAACAGGAATTAGATAAAAAGCAAGAAGAAGATAAAATAAAAATAGAATTACTTAAAAGGGGTTTTATAGAACAAAATGTTTATTCCTTAAATGAAGAAGAAAATATTAAAATAAATAATACTTTAAAAGAATTAAATGGTTTAAAGGTTTTTTGTTTTATGGAAATTTCTAAAATTGGTTTAATGGGTAGTTTTGATAAAAAAGAAGAATTAGAAGGTACTTTAAAATATAGTGAATATCAAAAAAGTTTAATGTTATTACCTAAAAGAAGCAGAACAAAAGGTTTTATTATTAGAAAAAAATTTTATTATAAAGTTGTAAGGGGGTAAATAAGAAAATGAATAGACAAGAACAAAAAGAGTTTAATTTATTAAAAAAAGAGAATAACGATTTAAGACAAGAGCTAAAACTTTATTTATTTAATTTGGCTATACCTGAAAGAGATATAAACCACATTTTTTTAAAAATTAATGGTTTAATAGAAAACGAAATTAAACAAGAAACATATACAAATCTTTAATTTAAACGGGTTTAAGGAGTCGGTTAAAAGATAGGATTAAAATTTTTTTAGTCGTTATACTCCTTAAATCATAGGATAGGGATTTAAATCCCTATCCTTTTTTTTATAATGAAAGCAAAACAATATTATACGGAAAACGAAAAAAAAATAAAATCTTTAAAAATTGGAAATAAAACTTATTTTGTTTATTTAGTAAATGTTTTAAAAGTAGATAATAAAAAATTTTATGGGTTTATAGATTATAAAAGAAGAAGTATTTATTTATTAAAAGATAAAAATATTAATGAAACTTTAAACCATGAAATAACCCACGCTTTTATTTATGAAATTTATTTAAAATCTAAGAATCAAAAAAATACTTTTAATAAATTAAAGAGTAATGAATTTTTTATAAACTCTTTATCTTTTTTAATTGAACAAAATTTTAAAAGAAAATTCTAGTTATTAATAAAATCTTTAATTCTTTTTTTTATGAACACCTACATTTCTTATGGAAAGTTTATAAATTCTAATGCCTTGATTTTAAAATCTGGGTGGTGTAATGGTCAGCATTTTGCCCTCATGAGGCAAAGGTTAGTAGGTTCAAATCCTCTCCCAGATATTCAAATGCCTAGATTAAGTTAAATGCCTTTACCATCAAATATAAAAAACCTTAATGTCTTGATTTCTTATGAGTTTATTTGAAAGAGAGTTGGAAAGGGAAAGAAGTATTATTGGATTCAAAAATAAAAGGAGAAGTGTATATACTAGGAAAAGACAAACAGGAACTTCTAATAAAAAAAGAGATGAATCAAGAGAATCAAGACCTCCCGGAAAAAGAATTAGTAAATTTGGTAATGAATATTATGAATATAGAAAGAATCGTTCTGATATAACTGGTTCTAAAATTTAAATGCCTAGATTATTGATAAATTAACTCTAAATACCCTTTTTTTGGTTTTTGTTTAAAGTAAAAAATTACATACCATCTATAATGGTTTATCTTTTCTTTCTTTATCTCCTTGTTTTTCATATTTATCTTTTGAACTCTATGTTCTCTTATTTTTATCTTTTCTAGATACTTTGAAAAATCTTCACTTGTTTTATAATCTAGTTCTACATTTGAAAAACTAGGAAGTATTATTACATTGTCTAAAACATCTTTTGAATAGTATTTTTTATATCTCTTTAATTTTGTTTTAAAGAAAGTTCCATTTGCTTGTGCTTTTGGAAACCACTTACAATATCTTTCATTTTTTAGTAATATTTTTGTTATTATGTTATTAATTAAGAAAATAAGTAGTGGTGCTAGGATAAAAAAATAAATAAAAAGAGTTAGATAAAGGAGGTGATTTGATTTTGGAATACCATATAGATAAGTGTCTTTAGAAAGAATAGAAACATCTGTTTTAAAATTTGCGGAGTAGTTTCCTTCAATACAATTTAGATTTACTCCTTCTACCCATTTACGATAAGTATTTACATTTGAATCTACTTTTTTTCCATCTTCAAAACCATCTACTTGAATTGAAATATTAGCATAACCTTCATTTAAAGAAACATTACAATCTGTTGGGTAGTCTACAAAATAAGTTTGATTTGACAGAAAATAAGAATAAGGAACAAACCAAAGAAGTATAATTAAAAAAATTAAAGGAAAACCCCATCTATGTTGATTAAAAGCATCTTTTTTTGGATTCTTTGTTGGATAACTAAATTTAATTTTAGGTTTTCCCTTTGAGTAATCTATGTCTACCCTTGCATTTGATGGAGTTTTCCCTTCTTTATAAACCATTTATTCTACTTCGGCTATTGGGTCGCCAAATATCTTTCCTTTCTTTTCTTTATTTTCTTCTTCTCCCATTTTTATACCTCCTATTATTTATTTTTCTTTTGATAGCGTTTAGCACACTCTAATTGTCTTTTCTTGAATTCTGGGTCTAAACTATATCTATTTTTATGATAAATTCTTTGGTATTCTTTTCTTTTATCAAAATATAATTCTTTCTTTTCATCTGGAAGATTGGTATACCATTTCTTTTGATATTCTTTGAATCTTCCTTTGAAATCTTCGTTTGTATGCCAGTCTATTGTTGTAAGACAAACATTAAACATTTTAGCTAAGTCTTTTCTTTTCTTTCCTTGTTTTCTTAATTCTTTTAGTTCAATTATTTGTTCTTTTGTTAGTTTCATTCTATTTCTACCTCTGCTTTGTTTTTAAAATTTTCAATTAACCATTTTTTTAATTCCTTTTCTATTAAAGTTTTATCTGTTTCTGTTTCTATCTTTATTATTATTTTCATATTAATTTTGCCTCCCTTAACGATTGAGCAATTATTCTTAAGGCAATATTTGAGATTTCAACTTGAATCATTATATTTAAAAAATCCTTCATATCTTGAGTAAATTTTAAATAATATCCCGCCTCTAAATAACCAAATTGGTATCTTCTATTAAGGTATTGTTCTTGAACCTCTTGATTATAATTCCAATAGTCGTGTCTAGTCTTTCTTGTTTTCATTTTTCCACCTCTTTGTTCATAAATGGGGTATTTTCTATTGGTTCATTTACTTCTAGTTTATTTAAGGTATTTTCTCTCTCGTTTTTATGAACATTTATGATTTGACTTATTTTACCTATTGAAAGATTTGTCTTTTCACTTATTTGTCTATAACTTAATCCCTGATTATACCAATCTAAAATAACTTTAATTTTGTTTGTATGTGTTTTAGGTCTTCCCCATTTCTTTCCTTTATGATTCTTAAATGCAATTTTTACCCTTTCAGATTTTCTTTGACTTTCCATTTCAGCAATACTTCCTATTAAACCTAATAAGAACTCTTGAATTGTTTTTCCTAGACTTCCATCTATATTTATTGCTTCAAGCCATGCTTCTTTAACACTATGTAGTTTTGTTCCATAATTTCTTAATATTACTACATCTTCTAGAAGAGTATCTCTATTTCTCACCCATCTATCTATTGCCCATACTACAACTGCTTGTATTTCCCCTTTACGAGCCATCTCCTTTACTTTTTCGTAGTTTGGTCTGTTTATGTCTTTAAACCCTGAAAGTCGTTCTAGGAATACGTCTATTACTTCATATCCCCTATTCCTTGCGAACTCTAAGCACTCTTTCTTTTGGTTCTCTGGTTCTTGTTCTTCTGTTGAAACTCTAAGATAAATAACACATTTCATTTTAAAACTCTCTTAAAAAAATCTCCTATATTTTCTCCAGATGGAACATTTATTTCAAAGGATAAAATCTCATTATTTTTTGGATTAGAAATACTACCTAAATCTAAAGGAGTCTTTTCTTCTTTCCATCTTCCATAGTATCTTATTTCTCCATTTGGAAGTTTTGTTTGACCTATTTTCCTAAAAGTTCTTAATGTTCCTATTTCTATTTCTTTAATCTCTCTCATATTCCTTGAATCTTTCATTTATTTGTTTAATTATTGGTTGGGTCATTCCAAATTGTCTAATTTTATTATGAAATTTTGCGTGTTCCTTTTGGGATTTGAATAACATTAAATTTTCTATCCTATTATCAGTTTTAATTCCGTTTATATGGTGGATTGTTTCTCCTTTGTTTAAAGTTCTTCTTATCTTTTCTTCCATTACAAGAACATGCTCTGGAATCCATCCAATACCTACTTTAACAAAAAGATAACCATGTGCTTTTCTTTTTAATACTCCATCTTGGACTATGTCTTTTTTATGTTTAATTATTTCGGTTATCATTTCAAAAATACTTTTCCACTTCTTTTATAATCAATTATCTTTTTATGTTCAAGGTAATTTAACATCTCACAAAGTTTTATATGATTTGGTCTATCTGAAAAGACATTCTTCCAAGATTTTTGATATAATTCTTCTGCTATTT
>JAQVRT010000077.1 GCA_028700905.1 Candidatus Iainarchaeum sp.
AACAAAAACCACTTATGGTAATTATGTTGTATCTTGTGATTTACTCCACCTACCACTCAAGAGAGTAATAAAAGACATAAACAATAAACATTTTCCTAACGGCCAAATCATGATCTTAAATTTCCTAGAAATACCCAAGGATACTTATGATGAGTGGTATGGAATTTGATGAAACCGAGAACCCTCCAGCACCGACTAATTAGTCGGTGTTTTTATTTTATCAATCTTTTTGCCAAACCATAGATATCCCCCGCTCCCAACAATAAAATCACATCATAATCATTAGCCAATGTTTTGATTTTTTCTTCAGTTGTAGACAAACCGCCAGTAGCAACAACACTTAATCCTTTGGCCTTCAGGGCCTCAGCTAATTTTTCAGAACTAACATCAAAATCCTCCGGATTCTCACGACCCTCAACATAAAAAATATCAGATAACAATGTCATCGAAGACAAATCAAAAGCATTCATAAACTCATTGAACAAATTTTTTGTACGAGCATATTGATGTGGCTGAAAAACAGTAAGAATCTTTTTATTATTATAAAAATCATAAGTGGCTTTAATGGCTTGTTTGACAGCCGGTGGAGTATGGGCATAATCAGCAACCACCAAAGCTTTTTGGCAATAACCTAATTTTTCAAAACGACGCCACACGCCATTAAAATCCGCCAATGCTAACCGTAACACCTCAACATCAACACCCAACAAACGAGCCGAAGCAAAAGCCGAGAGCGCGTTATAAACATTATAATCACCAGGCAACCCAATTGAAAAATCACCAACCGAAAGATCATTTTCAAAAATCTCAAAAATTTGCCGACCATCGTTATAACCCTTTATTTGAGCCCGAAAATCAGCTTGTTTGTTTAGTGAAAAAGTTATAACCTTACACCTACATTTTAAACCGGCACTAACCGCCCCCTCATCATCAATATTAATAATCAAAAAACCATTATTGGGAATTCTTTTAACATAATCATAAAAGGCCTGACGATATTTTTTTTCACTGCCATAAAAATCCAAATGATCCGATCCGATATTGCTAATAATCACCATTTGCGGATGATAATTATCAAAAGCACGACGATATTCATCTGCCTCAAAAACAAAATAATTACTTGAACCAAGGCGCCAATTACCATTTAAAAAATCAGCTTTACTACCCAAAACAACTGTTGGATCCAGATTTGCCGATAATAGCATTTTGGCTAAAATAGCGGTGGTTGTTGTTTTACCATCAGTTCCCGAAACACCAATACCATAACTATTATCAGACAATAATCCTAAAAGTTGCGGATAAGTTAAAAGTGGCAAATTCAATTTGACAGCAACAGCAAATTCGGGATTATCAGTTGGCACCGCCACCGAATAAACCACCGCATCAAAATTACCGTTTAATAAATTATCAGCATGATGAGGCACATGAACCGTCACACCTTGATGTCTCAAATCTTCAACTATCTCACCGGCCGAAGCGTCTGATCCCTCCACTTCATAACCCTTGGCCTTCATCATGCCGGCAGTAGCAGAAATACCAATGCCACCAATACCTATAAAATATATTTTTTTGACACTTTTTAAATCCAACATAAAATAACAAATTAAGAAATTAAATCAATTAACAGGCCGGCTATTTTTAATGCTCCGTCGCGTGGCATAATTTTAGAAATATTAGCACTTAAAGATTCTAATTTATCTTTACGTGACAACAAATCACGCAATAAATCAGAAAGGGTTTGAGCACTTAAACCCTTTTCAGAAACCACAACAGCAGAATTATTTTTTTGATAATAAGAGGCGTTTAGTTCTTGATGAGTGCCATAAAGCGGGATTAAAACTACCGGTTTAGAACTAACCGACAATTCCGTCAGGGTTGATAAGCCGGCACGCGAAACAACCAAATCAGCCACACACAGGGCCTCGGGCATCTCGTGTGATAAAAACTCATATTGATGATAATTCTCTGAATCAAAATTAAAACTCTTACCCTTGCCGGTCGTATGAATAACTTGAGCGAATTTAGTAATCTTAGGCAAGGAATCTTTAACTAAATTATTAATATTTTGACTGCCAGTACCGCCACCGGTAATTAAAATAACCGGCAAATCAGAATTCAAATCAAAAAATTCCAAAGCTGATTCGCGCTGGCAATTATAAAATTCACTTTTAATAGGATTACCGGTCAAAATAGTTTTTTTAGCCGGAAAATCTTTTAAGGAAACATCAAATGAAACGGTTATTTTTTTAGCAATCGGCGACATTAATTTATTAGCCAAACCCTTTTCAATATCTTGTTGATGAACCAACACTGGAATCCTCAATAACCAAGAAGCCCAAGCTACGGGCACACCGACAAAAGCTCCAGCCACCATCACGGCTTGCGGTTTAAAATCATAAACCAATTTTAATGCTTGAAAAAAACCAAGGATAATTTTTAGCGGATCAATTAAATTTTGCCAAGACCAATAACGCCTGAATTTTCCCGACTCAATAGCTTTAAATGGTATTTGATAACTCTCAACTATTTTTTGCTCGGGACCGTTTTTGGTACCTAAAAATAAAAATTGACTATCGAGATTTTTTTTCTTTAACTCCTGATAAACCGCCAACAAAGGGCTCACCGATCCCATCGTACCGCCACCAGAAAATAAAATCCTCAACTGCTTACTCATAAAATTAAATTAATAAAAAATTATTTAAAACTGCTATTTTTAGAAATATTAGCCAGAATACCCACCGCCGACAAGCTGATAGCCATTGAAGTTCCACCATGGGAAATAAAAGGTAAAGTAATTCCCGTCAGTGGCACCAAACCGATAATCGCAGAAATATTAATAAAGGCCTGAGCAACTAACGAAACAATAATACCTGGCGCCAATAATTTGCGAAATTGATCAGTGACTCCAGAAGCCAGCTTTGGTCCACGCA
>JAQVRT010000078.1 GCA_028700905.1 Candidatus Iainarchaeum sp.
CGGCCCGCCGCTTAACGCATTGTTGTATATCGGATCCTTGCGGCTGTGCGACCTTATTCCGCAAGGCGAAAGAAATTCGTTTTCATCCATGATTTTGTCACGCAACAGTTTTGCCTGCTCTTTTGTCGCCAGGTTACCCCATAACGGGTAAAGACACGACCAGTTCCTGAACTTTAAAAATGTATCCCATGTAATCTTTTGCCGCCCCGGAACATTATAATCAATATTGCGGTCAATATCATAAAACAGGCCATCTATTACATCCCAATATCTGGTTTGGACCAGGCCCGCAATATTTTGAGCTTTTTCTTGAAATTCTTCCACAAGATTATGTTCAAACAAATCGGCAAGTTTAGCCATTGCCAGATATTCCCGATAATGAAAAGTAGCCAAGTCAACTCCGGCAAAGGAAGCGGCAGCTATGAAAGACATTCACGCCACATCGGCCCGGCTTGCCCCTCAGGGTGCGTTAATATGGGACTGCATCGAGAAAGAAAAGGGCAAATACGACTGGCGGGCAAGCGATGAGGCCGTCACAGCAGCATATAAAAAAGGAATTAAAATATTCGTGACTGTTGGAGTCAATAATCGCCTTGATGACCCATCCACCGGTCCTGGCCGGCCTTTCAGAAATCCTAGGGACATGGATTGGATCTAAGTTTTTTGAAAAAAGCTGCTGAGCGTTATGACGGTGACGGTATTGAGGATGCTCCCGGTTCACCCAAAATAGATGTCATCCAGATAGGCAATGAGGTGGACGGTGGGCCTTTCTGGGATGACACGCCGCCACATTACGCCCTGTTGCTCAAAAAATCATATCAGGCCATCAAGCAGGTGGCCCCAGACATGAAGGTCGCCATTGCTGGCGTAGCTACCCCTGAGGGGTTTTATAGGTATTACCGGCCTGTGTTTAAGGAGCTTGAGAAGATAAAAGACAAAAAGCCAGGCGAACGATATTTCGATGTTTTCGACTTTCATTGGTCTGGTCAGTTCCGCGGTGATTATAAGGCCATCGAGCTTCCGGAAAAAACTTACGAGATGCGGGATTTTATATCTGACGTGAAATCAGATTTGAAAGAGATGGGTTATGGTGATGTGCTTTTTTACATAACGGAAATGTCTGATTATAGCGGCAGGCCCAATATGAACAGGGCGATGAAATATCCGTACCATTCCGAGCAGTACCAGGCGGCTTCTTTGGTCAAACGTTATGTATATTCCCTGGCCTGCGGTGTTGATAAGATATACTGGGTCACGCTGCAGGAATTCAATGGCTTTGGAGGCATGTTTGACGGATATTTCGATAATGTTGGGCTTGTGAAAAATCCATCGCCCGGCAAGCCTGCTTGCAAAAAACTTGCGTATTATACATACAAAAAGATGACTGAGGTTCTGGCTGGCAGTGATTGGAGGAGTATTCAAAAGGTTCGGGAAAGTGGCGGGATTCATATTTACAGGTTCAGTAAGAACGGTAAATCAATATGGGTGGCTTGGAATGACACAAAAACAAAACAGCAGGTGAACATATCAGGGATAGCCGCAAAAAATGTCCGAATCACCCGTAGCGTTCCAGCAGCTAAAGCTGGCAGAGCAGTAACTGATTATACCAAAGCCTTTGAAATCAAAACCCTGCCAGCAAAGGATGGCATGGAAAACCTTTCTCCGGGCAGTATACCAATATTTGTTGAAGAGGAATGAACCCACGACTGTCAGTGTAGCAATCAGAGTATCTGGCGATTGAATGCCTATGAGTATTGAGTAAAATGAAGGACACAAGAGTGGTTTGTGGCAAGTTTACCACCACGCTTTGGTTGTTATTATAGCTTGTTGGAGTTCAATGGATATTGTCGAGTTGAGGCAATCTGCTTTTTAACTTGGAAATAGCTGATCTATTAGGCAGCAAGTTCATATAATCGTAATCAAATATGTTTTAAGTCTTCTCAAAGAATCTTCTGGAGCGATTATGCGCAGGCTTTTGTGGATAATTTTGGTTTTCTATTTCGTATCCTTTTTACGTAGATTTTCATAAGACTGGTCAATTGCGACTCATCCGCCAAGTGTATTTCCTTGAATATTTCGGCCATAATATGCTGAATATCTCTGAAATGCTGGTCTAAAACGGCAGTTTTTACGGGAATGCTCGTAACTGCCCGGCCTTGATATCTCAGCAATGGTTCGATGACTTTTTGGCGCAGCAGAACGGCGGCACTCATGGATCGGAGTCCATCCCTGTTGGCTTGGTAATGCCTTGATTTTGGCGATATTTTTTCGACCCAGCCTTTGCCTCGAAGTTTTTTCAAATCATAGGCGGAATATCGGGCAGTATATTTGCATTCCTCATCTTCAAGAAGTTCGTTGACTTTTGCGGCATGTTCCCTAGCGGTAAAACCGTCGGGTTTCATTGACAGGGCGATGGCAGCCTGAATTGCGAACCGCATTCTTTGCTGGTCGAGGTCGATACCGGCTACTTTTGTCTCTCCGACTTTTGTAGGTTGTTTCAGGTTCGCAAATTCATTTTCGCTGAGCCATGGTATATCGATGCAATACATGTTTTCAAGAAAGCGGTGGAGTATTTTCGAAAGTTCGTTGATCATGGCTGCAAATTTTTCGAGACTTTTGCCTCCGCAGTTCAAGTCTTTTGCATTGTGGGAAATAGCTTCACATCGCAAGATACACTCGCCTTTCGTATACATTTTCAGTGTCAAATAACCGAAGTGTATTTTGAACACCGTCAAATTATATCTAGGTTTATCGAGCCTCACTTCTTCGCGATTGGCGACCTTTCCCGTGTTTACCCTGTTGCGTCGTCGGACCTTTCTGCCAAAAATTTTGACAATACGTTTTATATTCAGGCGTGCCCGGTTTCGGTCGACGATTCCTTCAAAAATTTCTTCCATCTTCAGGCATTTG
>JAQVRT010000079.1 GCA_028700905.1 Candidatus Iainarchaeum sp.
TAAAGAAACTACTTTAGAAATTCAAGGTATGCTTTATGGAAATGTTGCTGTTGTTCCTTCTCGTCACAAACAAACTTTTTGTGACAACTGGCAAAATTTTGTAAACTACCCAACAGACTGTAGATTAGCTATTGATTCAGCAGTTCATGAGTTTGCTCATGTTTTAGGTCTTCCAGATCTTTATGAATTAAGTTATACTGGTATTCAAATAGGCTCTGGTCTTGGTGGTCATACTGTAATGGTTCAAAACACCGATGTTCCTGGACAAGATGTCAAACGTCCAGTTAATTTTGATTCTTGGTCAAAATTCTTTTTTGGTTGGCTTAATCCTGTTGTTATAAATTCTGCTTCTCAAGCAGACATTTATAGTTTAGGTCCTTATGATACTAGTAACGATGCTTATCTTTTAAACAACCCTGATACCATGGGTGATCGAGAATATTTTTTAATAACTAATAGATATATTTCTGATACTTCTTTAGATAAATATTTATTTGGTGTAACTGTTCCTAATAGAAATATCTATGGTGGAATTGATGTTTTACATGTTGATGAAGCTTATATTGATGATCGTTATGCTGGAAATATTGCATTTAACAGTATAATGTATGATGAAGATGACGATTATTATGATGATACAATAAGTCATCCTGGTATTATTTTTGAACAAAATTTATTAACAGGCCCTACTAATCATTATAGATCTTATGCTTCTTTATATACAAACGAACTTCCAGATGATTTTGGTGATTGTAACCCAGAAATCTTTGAAGGTAAGTTTGATGATATTGAACGTATTTCTCCAAATTGTCAAGTTTATAGAGACACCACTTCAACAACCTACAACGGTTTAGTTGATAGTGGTATCCGTCTTGAAGGTTTATCAGAAAGTGGAACTACTGTTGATGTTTATTTAACCGTTACAGAACCTTTAGCTTTAGAAGCAGAAATCACTTCTCCAGAAAACAATTCTTCTTATGAGATTGATGATGTTATTTCATTTTCTTCTTCTATAGAAAATGAAATTGGTGATTCTAGTTGTCAATGGCAACACAAAAAACAAGGAAATAGTTCTTATACTAATTTTTCAAACCAATGTAATTTAAATAAAACTCCTGGTCAATTAAATTTAGAAACTTCAGAATATGAAATTAAATTAATTGTTACAGATGATTTTTCAAGACAAGATACAGATACTGTAACAATTAATGTTACAATGCCAGAAGCACATTATCATGAAGTTTTAAGTCCTGAAGAAAACAGAAGTTATCCTTACAAAGAAGATTTAGATTTTACAGTTGCTGTTTATAATAATTATAATAATGTAAGTTGTGTTTGGAAGTATGGTTCTCAAATAATTTCAAACGATTGTAATTTTTCTGCAAGTCCATATGACTTAGGTTTAGCATCTCCTCCTTACACTTCTGTAAAGAGTAGTTTGTCAATAACAACTAACCCTTTACCTAAAACAAATATTTCTTCAAAATTATTTAAAGTTTCACAACCTTCTTTAATAGAACCAAATAGAAGTTTAACTTACTTAGGTAATTTCCCTGCAGGTTTTACAAGAACTTTAACTTTAACTACAAACGATGGAGTTACTCAGTTTACTTCTCAAGTTGATTTAAAAGTTTGTTTATGTCTTCTTGCAAATAACAATGCTGCTTTGCCTTACTAAAAGATAATATATGGATAAAAGAATATTTTTAGTAGTTATAATAATTTTCTCACTTTTACTTCTTCCTTTAGTTTATTCTAAGGAAGCTTCTTCAAGTGCAGAAAATATTGCAGTTATAAAACCAATTACAAAATCTAAACCTCCTGTCTTTGAAATTCCACCAATTCTTTCAAGTTATTGTTCAGGAAGTATTTGTCTTCCTCCAGGAGAAACTCCTGCAAGTTTAGGTTTAAACTATTCTTCTAATAATTCTACAAGAGATTTTGAAACTACCACTTTAGATAATAAAATAGGAACTTCTCCAACAACTGGTAACTACAGTATCCCTGTTTTATTAGTTAAATTTCCAGATCTTTCTCCTGATGCAGGTTTAACTGCATCTGTTTATGATGATGTTTATAATTCAAATAATTATTTATCTGGTGAAGGTATAAGTGTAAGTGAATTTTATAAACACAATTCTTATGATGCTTTAGATATTTCATATGATGTTTATGATTGGAGAACTGTTTCTCATAATTATAGTTATTATTATACCAACAATAATGTTCATGAACTTATTGTTGAAACATTAAATCTTTTTGGAACTGGAAGTAATTCAATTGATTTCACACAATATGATTCTGATGGTGATGGTAGACTTGATGGTGTTGTTTTAGTTCATGCTGGTCTTCCTGCTCAAGAAATAGGTAATAATATTATTTCTCAAGCCAGAATTTATAAAGAAACTACTTTAGAAATTCAAGGTATGCTTTATGGAAATGTTGCTGTTGTTCCTTCTCGTCACAAACAAACTTTTTGTGACAACTGGCAAAATTTTGTAAACTACCCAACAGACTGTAGATTAGCTATTGATTCAGCAGTTCATGAGTTTGCTCATGTTTTAGGTCTTCCAGATCTTTATGAATTAAGTTATACTGGTATTCAAATAGGCTCTGGTCTTGGTGGTCATACTGTAATGGTTCAAAACACCGATGTTCCTGGACAAGATGTCAAACGTCCAGTTAATTTTGATTCTTGGTCAAAATTCTTTTTTGGTTGGCTTAATCCTGTTGTTATAAATTCTGCTTCTCAAGCAGACATTTATAGTTTAGGTCCTTATGATACTAGTAACGATGCTTATCTTTTAAACAACCCTGATACCATGGGTGATCGAGAATATTTTTTAATAACTAATAGATATATTTCTGATACTTCTTTAGATAAATATTTATTTGGTGTAACT
>JAQVRT010000080.1 GCA_028700905.1 Candidatus Iainarchaeum sp.
AGATGGCATCAGAACTTCATCAGTATATTAGAAAAATATTAGGTTTACATAATACAATTACTTATGAATTTTCAAGAATGAATTTAGAAGGAATGTTATCTTCTGGAAGAGCTATTAGAGAAAAAGTAAACTCTGGAGAACTTATAGGTTGGGATGATCCTTCACTTCCTACTCTTCGTGCACTTAAGAGAAGAGGTTTTACTCCTGAAGCTATAAAACAAATGGTTGTAGAGTCTGGTATTACAAAGTCTGCAGGTTCTGTTTTAACTTGGGATACTTTAATTAAATATAATAAAAAAGTTTTAAATGATTCTGCAAAAAGATTTTTTGCAATTAAAAACCCTGTTGAGATTAAAATTGAAAATGATGTTTGTAAAGAATATTCTTTATCTTTACACCCTTCATTAAATCTTGGACAAAGAGATTTTTCTTCAAATGGTGTTTATTTAATAGAGAATGAAGATTTTGATTCTTTTAAGGAAGGAAACCTTGTAAGGCTTATGGATAATATTAATTTTAGAGTAAATAACGGTTCTTTTATTTTTGATTCTGAGGATTATTCTTCTTTTAAGAATGAAGTAAATGAAAATAAAAAAATAATACATTTCCTTCCAAAAGATCCTTCTCAATTAATAGATGTTACAATCTTTACTCCTGAGCATGAGATGATAGATGCTAAAGCAGAAAAAACAATTGAACAATTATCTATTGGAGATATTATTCAGTTTGAGAGATTTTGTTTTGCAAGACTTGATTCTATTGAGGAAAAGGATGGAAAGAAAACTTATAACTTCTGGTTTACCCACTGAACTGGTTTTGGTCAGTTCGCACCCAATGTTTGCTCTTGTTCACGCGCAAGAGAGCCCCTTTAGGAAAGGTGTTTTGCCCTCAAAGGTACTAGCCATTTTTTAGAAAAAGGTTTTTTTAAATCAAAAAAAGCTATGTTTGTTGGACACTTAAAAATGAATTTTTATGATCTCAGAAATTTACAAAGATGTTTTTAAAGTAACCGGAGAATCTAATCTTTATTTTCTTAAGAAAGAAAACCTCTTGATTGATACAGGCTATCCTACAGACGAGCTTATGATAAAACAAGATCTATTAAAAATAATTCCTTTAGAAGAAATTAAAACAGTTATCTTCACACATATGCACTATGATCATGTAGGGAATTTTCATCTTTTTAAAAAAGCTTCTTTTTATGCTTCCAAGGCTTCAGTTGATTCTTTAAAAGAAGATAAATATAATGCAATTTTACTTAAACCTCTTGCAGACAATTTTGATATTGAGGTAAAAGAGCTATCTTCTTTAGGCCTTCCAGATTACTTAGAGGTAATAAATACACCAGGTCACACTAAAGGTTCAATCTGTATATATGATAAAAAAAGAAAAATTCTTTTTTCTGGAGATACTCTTTTCTTTAGAGATAACATAGGAAGAATGGATCTTCCTTTTTCTTCACCAAAAGAAATGTCTTCTTCTTTAAACAAATTAAAAGATTTAGATATAGAGATTCTTTGCCCAGGGCATGATTATTAATTATTGTTTCTCGGCCAAGTACTCTCTCTTTAAAAAGAGTTAAAAACCCTTTTCAACTAAATATTATTATTTATGATTAATCTTGTATCTGATAGAAACATCTTAGACAAGTTTGTAATAGAGTTTACCTCAATTTTAGAAAAATATACAAAATATGTAATCGTCTCTGGTTATGTTGCAATTTCAAATGGAAGAGTAAGAGGTACTGAAGACATAGATATTATTATTGACCAAATACCTTCTTCTTTATTTCTTAATTTTTTAGAAGATATTTATGCTTCTAATTTTGAGTGTATACAATCTGATGATGCTTTAGAAATATATAATAATTATTTAATACAAAAAGAATCTATAAGGTTTGTTTATAAGGGCACAATAGTTCCTAACATTGAACTTAAGTTTGTAAAAACAGAAGTTGATAAATATACTTTACTTAAAAGAACTAAACTTCCTTTAACTGGTTTAGATATTTATTTTGCATCTATTGAATCAACTATAGCTTATAAAGAACATTATCTTTCAAGTGATAAAGACTATGAAGATGCCTTGCATCTAAGACTATTGTATAAAGAGGTTCTTGATCTAGAGGAAATTAAAAAAATTAAATTAATGATAGATAAACATCTATATAATAGTTTAAAAGATAGTTCTTCTTTTGTATACTCCACTAAAAGAGATAAAAGTCATATTGATTTTATTGAAAAATGGGTGTTCTTTATGAAAGATAATGCTTTTGAAATTTGGAAAGAAGAACATTCTAATTTTTTAGATTCTCAGATACTTAACTCTATTAACTTCTATCAAAGACTTTTAAAAGAAGAGAATGGTTCTAAAAAAATTAGAGAAGTTACTGGCTGGAATAAAAAGACCCCTTATTGGTTTGAAAAATGATTTTTTAATAAAAAGAATTTATTTAAAAATCTATTCTTCTTTCTTTATAATTATAAAAAAAGAGGTGATATTTGTAAATGTGCTTTGATTACTTTAATAAAAAAATTAAAAAATACAACTGGACAGACATAGCTTTAATAAAATTAAGTGTTCTTTTCTTTACTTTAATGCTTGCAAAGTTATGCCCAAACATTTTAAGCCTTGAATGGTATGTTTATCTAATATTGTTTATTATCTTTGCAATATTACCTTTAAAAAAAATATTTAAATGATTTTTTTAAACGCCGAGATATTCAAAAAATAGTTTTTTTAACAAAAACCGGCGTTAAAGAAATCTTTTTATAACTCAATATTATATTTTTTAAATTCGATTAAAAGATCTTCATAAGTCTTAAACATTATAGCATTTATTCCAAGTTTTTTAGGAGCTTTAAAATCATTTTCAAAATCATCTCCAATCATTAT